>NZ_JCAQHY010000161.1:0-71166 GCF_059621045.1 Vagococcus sp. WN80Y | reverse complement strand
ATTCATACAATATCTAGTGCTGGTTTTCAGCTTCTCAGGTTAGATGAAATTAACTCAATAAAAGCAACAAGAAAGAAACTATATGAACCGAACATCTTATTTTTAGAGCATACCTTAGCAATTGCAGAAGCTTATACCAGGCTAAAAGAACTTGACCGACAAAAGAAAATTGAACTGCTAGAAGTCCAGCACGAGCCGAAGTGCTGGCGGACATTTTCATTAAAAGGCACGCCAACCTTTCTAAAGCCTGATTTGTTTGCAAGGTTCGCTCAAAATGACGAATACGAGGAGTTTTACTTTCTGGAATTAGACCAAGCCACCGAAGCCCCGAGCCGAGTTGTGAAGAAATGCAAATTCTATATTTCTTATTACAATTCTGGAATTGAACAGCGCTCGAATGGTGTTTTCCCATATATTTTATGGATAACGATAAATGAAAAACGCCGAGAACAGCTAGAAAGATATATTCATGAGTATTTGCCGAAAGCTGAAATGCTTTTTCGTGTGATAACCATTGACGAGTTTGAAACATTACTAACAGGCGACCAAGCAGAAAGCGAGGACTGATTAAAAACGAAAACCAAGAAAAAACAACTCAACCAAATACAACAAGAATAACACTAGGCAATACCGTTTATATTGTTCATTCTCATTACAGGAAAGACAGCAAAACAGGTTTAGTAAACGTTATTTTACGCTTGATAAACGCCCATAATAACAACGATTAACCTTGATTTTCCGAATAATCTGCCACTATTTTATCCCGAAAAATGGTATAATAGTGGTAGGTGTTCGGTTTTGCTTAAAAAGGAGCGAACCGATATGAACAAACAACATTGCACATTGAAAATTAAAGACAGCACCGAAGTTCCATTCGAGAAAATGAAAGATATAACCGTGCTTTATGCTCGTTTATCGCAAGAAGATGATAAAGAAGGCGAGAGTAATTCGATTGCAAATCAAAAACAATTATTAGCCTATGAAGCCGAAAAGCGAGGACTAAAAAACTGTATATTTTTCGTAGATGATGGTTATTCTGGCACCAACTTTTTTCGTCCAGCTATTCAACAAATCATGGCACTAATTAACGCTAGTCAAGTGAATACTTTTATCGTCAAAGATTTGTCCCGTTTAGGGCGTGATCTTATGGGGAGTTTGAATTTAATTCAAAATGTTTTCCCTGAAAATGACATTCACTTCTTAGCGATTAATGACAATGTCGATAGTGATAACGGCATTGACATGAATATGCTTTTTCGACTTCTCTTAAATCATATCTACCCAGAAGAAACTTCTGAAAAGATTAAGAACGCATTTAAAACGAAGAGCCAGCGTGGCGAATCATTGTCTTTTGTTATTCCGTATGGATACAGAAAAGACCCAGAAGATGATGTAAAATGGATTGTAGATGAAGAAGCGACCGAAATTGTCAAACAGATTTTTGCTTATTCTATTGAAGGCTATGGTATTACTCGCATTGCTCAAATGCTGGAAGAGCAGAAAATACTAAATCCAACGGCTCATAAAATGAAGTTTAGACGAAAGAAAGACCAGCGGACGGTAGACTTTCCTTATCACTGGCAAACTGCAACTGTTCGAGGGATTTTAGAACGTATAGAGTACTTAGGGCATACAGCCAACTTTAAAACCTATAAAAAGAATTTTCGCAGTAAAAAAATTTTCTTTAACCCTAAAGAAAAGTGGCAAATTATTAAAGATACTCATGAGCCAATTATTGACGAACATACTTTTGAAATTGTTCAGCGGAACTTACAAAATAAACGTCGTCACACCAAAACCAACGAAAAAGGGCTATTCTCTGGTTTAATTTTTTGTGCAGATTGTGGTAGTAAATTATATTTTTCTGCCAATAGCGTACGTAAAAACTATGCTTGTTCTGGTTTTCGTAATCACAAAGTAGATTGCGACCATTCGCATTATATTAACCAAGCGAAATTAGAAACAATCGTTTTAACAGATATTAAGCGACTAACTAGCCACATCAAGGAACATGAAAAAGAGTTTGCCGAGTATGTAAAAATGAGGGACGATATCCAGAGCGAAGAAACTGTTTTAAAGCTTTCTAAACAGTTGAAAAAAGCCGAAAAACGGTATAAAAATTTGGATGTGATTATTCAACATCTTTATGAGGATAAGATAAACGGTAATTTGTCAGATGAACGCTTTTCTAAGCTGATAACTACTTACGAAATGGAACAAACGGATCTGGAGCAATTGATTGAAGAATCTAAAAATGCCCTAGAAGAGCAAGAAGCTCAATCTGAGGGCTTAAATAAATTCATGAAAATTGCAAAAAACTATTTATCTCCCGATGAGCTAACGAATAAAATGGTAATTGAATTTATTGAACGGATTGACGTGCATAAAACTGAAAAAATTGACGGTAAACGCACACAAGCAATTTCAATTCATTACAATTTTATTGGACTTGTCGGAGACTTAGAACAAACAAACGCCACACCAGAGGAACAACAACTTCTAACTAGTTTAAAGCCTGTTTCTCTCGTGTAGGCTTATTATATTAAATTATGTCTTATAGGAGTTAGACTTATGAGAACAAAAAAAACGATTAATAAAGTAACTAAAAAAATTGAGTAGTGTCACGCGGCATGTGACAGAAAAATAGAAGCGGTTGATGAATGAGCTTATTTGAATCGATCAGCTTAGCCATGTAAATAAGCGAATGTGTCGTAAAAGCAGTCATGTGAGAAAAAAGAGCGATGAAAAAGGTAATTAGAAAAAATGAGTAGTGTCACGTACCATGTGACAAAAATATAAAAGTGGTTGATGGATGAGCTTGTTTTAATTGATCAGCTTAACCATATAAACAAGCGATGATGTAGCAAAAGTAGCTGAAAATTAATAAAGCAACTAAAAAATGAGCTGTGTCATGGGCTGTGTGACATAGCGAAAAAATGTCTTTATAAAAATGAGAGCTAACTTAGGCATTTTTTTAATATGAAGGATTAGAAAGTCAATATATGGAGGCTTTCTTTTTTTTGCTATTTATTAGACCGCTTTTATCAGAGGTAAATTTTTGGTATGATAGAGATACTTAGTTGAAAAGAGGGGATTGTTTGTCCATAACAGCCAAAGGTTTGAAAGGTCGCATCTATTTATTACAAGTATTTTATTGGATGTCATTTTGTTCGATTTCGGGATTTGCAACAGTTTTTTTATTATCAAAATCAGTGCCTAATAGTCAGATTGGTCTAATCATTGCTTTCGGGAGTTTGTTATCAGTGTTGGCCCAATTCATGACAGGGATAGTCATTGATCGATTCTCTATGTTGACAGTGCGGAAGGTTATGATGCTGTTCTTTGCTTTGAGTGGTCTCATATCCCTTGGAACCTTACTGTTTGTAAACCAAACTGCTATTATGGCATTATTGTATTGCTTACTGATTGTCTTACTTTTTAATAGTCAACCCCTAGTGACGTCCCTTATTTATAACTATATTAATGAGGGAGCCAATCTCTCTTTTTCTTTTTCTCGTGGGTTAGGTTCAATGATGTATGCTTCTTTTTCTTTTGTGATGGGGCTTTGGCTAGAACAGCATTCGACACTTTGGATTCCAATTATGTCAACGGTTCTCACTGGTCTTTTGTTTTTTATTTTATGGCAACTACCTGAACTAGAGGTGACTGCTACTCACGAAGCAGCTCAAAGTTCAACAAGTTTAAAGGCGTTACATACGACATATTCGGGCTTTTTCATGTTGTTGGTCGGAGTGGCTATTATTTTTAGCTTCCACACTATTGCAAATGTCTATTTACCTCAAATTGTTCATCATGTTGGAGGAGGTAATAAGGAAATTGGGTTTGCGATTGCTTTAGCGGGCTTTTTAGAAATTCCGACAATGTTTGGATTTAGACGTCTTGAAGAAAAATTTAATGTGATTGTTCTTTTGCGAATTTCTGCTATTTTTTTCTTCATCAAAGCGATTATCTACTTAATTGCACCTAGTTTTTTGATTTTACAATCAGCTCAAGTTTTACAAGCTTTATCCTTTGCCTTAATTACTCCTGCTTATGCGCATTATATTAATGAATGGATGGCACCTAAGGATCGTGTTAAGGGCCAAACGTTTATGATGGCCGGTGTCACTTTTGGTAATGTGATTGGGAGCTTGATCGGTGGCTGGCTATTGGATGTATCAGGAGTCGGTCAACTGCTACTGTTTGGTCTGATTCAAGCTGGCTTGGGGATGATCATCATTCTCCTAAGTTTACGTCATAAAAAATGAGACTTGACTCTCCCCTAAGGTCAGACCTTAAGCTTGATCTAGGGCAGAAAGAAAAGAAGGTGGAAGTGAATGTTAACAATCGGAGAATTTTCAAAAGCTTGTGGAGTGACTGTTAAGACGTTGCGACATTATGATAAAATTGGGTTACTTTTACCTGAAAAGGTCGATGATTTGACTAATTATCGTTACTATCGTGAGGAACAAATTAGTCAGATGCTATTGATTAATCGATTGAAGCGCTACGGGTTAAGTTTGCAACGAATTGATGTGTTATTGCAAGAAGAGCAAGCTGTACTCCCAGCACTTTTAGAACAAAAACTGTTGTTGACGAGAGAAATTGATCAAATCAACGCTAATATCTCTGAACTTGATGCCCATTTAAAGGATATTGAGAGGACGGGGAAAATTATGAATTATCAAAAGAATTATACTATTCAACTTGTTGAGCGGGATACACAGCCTATTATAAGTGTGAGGCAACAGATGGGAATTAATCAATTTGATCAGGCGTTTGGACAATTATTTGAACAGGTTGGGCAAAAACAGGCTTTTCCAACTGGCCCGGCAATTGCTATTTATCATGATTCAGAATTTGCGGAAGAGGATACGGATATTGAGGTAGCGTTACCGATTAAAAATAGAGATCAAGCCACGCGCTTGTTGCCAGGTGGGCTCCATATTATGACCATTCACAGAGGGGCGTATGATAATTTAGCGGAAGCCTATGCGGCTATCGTAGAGTGGATGGCTAAGAATGGGTATCAGAGTTGTCAAGCACCTTTTGAAAGCTATGACGAATCTGCTATGACTAATAAGCCGATTGAGGAATGGGAAACGGCTGTTTACTTTCCAGCAAAAAAAATAGATTAATAAAAAACGTGTCACTTAGTGTGGCACGTTTTTTAGGTTGTCGTCAGTTTTTTTCCATGGCAATAGAAGTGATACCATTGACAGTTTCTGGTTTTGCTACAGAAACAAAGCCCATTTTCTGATAAGCTTTAATGGCATAAGGAGAGGAATTGACGGTTATTTTTGTGGAAAAAGGGAGAGATGTTTCCCAGTGTTCAAGTAACTGTCGAGCTATGCCTTTCTGATGAGCTTGCTTGTCCACAAATAACAAGCAGATGTGGAAAGGTAGACGAATTCCTAAAACGCCTACTAAGGTAGTATCTAAATAATAGCCGTATAATTCAACTTGTTGCTTTTGTAATAAGTTTGAAAAGTGAGTCGGGTCAATGAAACGGTAAAACTCTTCAACACCTTGAGGGCTGTAAGAGTCTTTTAAGAAGTCATCAAACGTTTTTTTGACTAATGCTAAGGCTGGAATGAGTTGTTTGTCACTGATGGGATAGATGTTTGTCATTAAAAATCCTCCTAGTCGTTTGTAGTTAAATAATTAATTAGCCGTGAGACGTGAGTGGAAATAAAAATGGCTTTTCTATACTTAGTAAAGGTTGTACGAATAAGTGATCTTCTGTCCTTCTTTTTTGATTTTTCAAGATAAACTCATGATTATCAGTGGAAAATGATAATAAGATCGTAGTAGTTTTTTTGTCAATGAGCTGACTTAATAGTGACTTAATTGGCGAGTAATTTAATTGAATGATGTCGTAAACGTTCAAAATAGTGTCACTTAATTCAGCAATAACTACTGTTTCTTGCTCCGGAAAATAAAACAAATTATCTGGAAAAACAACTGTAAAATAAAAGAGAAGTAAGCTTGGATTGTCACTAATACCAAGATATTGCGAGTTAGGAATACGATTCTTTGCGAATTGTTTTAAGAGAGCCTGATCATTTAATGAGTTAAAGGTGATACGTTGATACTGTGGAATAGTTGGCTCAAGTTGTTCTTTAACATCTATCATAATTTCTTCTTCTTCTTGTTGAGTGAAACCAAATTTAGGATAGAAAGTCAATACATTGTCATTAGCAAATAAATAAATATAATCAACTTTACTCTGATAGATTTCGATAACGTGAGTCAGCAACTTTTTTGCTAAGCCCTGTTGTTGATAGGCTGGATCGGTCATAACCGTTCCAATTTGAATAGCTTCCTTTTTTGCACCATTTAAATGAACGGTCATAAAATTAAGAGAAACATTTGCAATAACCTGTTGTCCGTCTACATAGGAGTAGCAAACATAGCGGTCATCCCATCCGCCAGCAGCAAACCATGGACTGAAGTCGATTTCAAAGGTTTTTAATGCTAAATCGAAAAAGCTGCGACGTAACAGATCATTCGACTGATAGTGATGAATTAGTTGAAAATTTGACATAGAGCCTCCTTATTTTTAGATAGTGTGTTGTCTTATTATAGATGAGCGCTGCTAAAAAGTAAATAATCGCTGGTAGTCAGTTATTTTGCTATAATGAGTTATCAAGAAGAAAACAGGTGGTTAGATGAAAAAAGCAGTTACAAGTGCCCTTCTAAATAAGTAAAAAATTAGGAGGGCTGAGTCATGAAGTATCAATTTGTTAAGTTAGAAGAATGGAAAAGAAAGGAGCATTTTGAGCACTATTTATCTGCTTCGCCTTGTACGTATAGTGTCACAGCAGACATAAAAATAACAAGGTTGCTGAAAGAAATAAGTGCTAAGCAAGAGAAGTTATATCCAACCATGATTTACTTGCTAACATTGTTAGTGAATCGGCATGGAGAATTTCGCATGGGACTGAGTCATGGAAATTTAATTGTATGGGATCAATTGGAGCCTAGTTATACAATTTTTCATTCGGAAAATCAGACATTTTCTGCTATTTGGACGACATTTGATGCGGATTATCATCAATTTATGAAACATTATAGAAGTGATCAATTGCGTTATGGCGAGAAGCTGGGGCTATTTACTAAAAAGAATCTGCCGCCCAATCATTTCAATATATCGAGTATTCCGTGGATTAGCATGACTGGTTTTAATTTAAACGTGGCGAATAATAGTGATTACTTAGCACCCATTATGACTATTGGGAAATATCGAAAAATGGGGGATGAGGTATTATTACCTTTGACGCTGCAAGTCCATCACGCTGTTATAGATGGGTGGCATGTGGGACGCTTTTTTAATGAGTTACAAGAACTTTGTGATCTTGAGATGTTATAAATGGAAAGAGGACTGACGTGAAACTATTTGTGGTTTTTTTAAGAGGGATTAATGTTGGCAAGCATAGGCAACTTCCGATGGGAGAATTGAAATCGCTGTTGAGTAACGAGGGATTTACGGCTATTGAGAGCTATATTCGTAGCGGCAATCTTATTTTAAAAAGTGAAGAATCTGACGAGCGAAAAGTGGCAAAGCTGATTGCTGAGCTGATTTTTGTGACCTATGGTTTTGAAATTTCTGTGGTTGTTTATTCTAGAGAGGCTTATTGTCGTTATCATAAAGAACTGGAAGCGTTAGTCCAATCAGTTGGAAATAATCAACAGTTAGTCTATGGTTATTGTCAAGAGCCTTTAGATCCAAGTTTAATTAGTAGCTTTCAGTTAGGGGAGGAAGAGGTGATAGTTAAAGGACAACTTTTAGTGATGAGAATTGGTCTTCGATTGTCCGATTCGCCTTTAATGAAACAATTGGAAAAACAGAAGGTATTGTACCAAAAAATAACTGTACGAAATCATCGGACATCGGTGAAACTTTTAGAGATGCTAGAAAATTATTAATAGTGATGATTTAAAGAAGAATTCAACGTAATCTTGCGTTTGATTCTTCTTTTTTTGTGTAATTAAAAAATTAAATGGTACTTGTAGAAAATATCAACCGAATGGTGGATAGGATTTCATTTGAGACTCTTTTATACTAAAAGAAGTAGTAAACGAAAAAAGATATAAGCCTTTATTTTTAGCCAAAAGGTTAATAACTTAATAATTAAAAGGAGTAATGACATGAAAACACTATTGGAAGTGAAACAACTATCTAAATCTTTTAATGAAAAGAAAGTAGTCAAGGAGTTGTCGTTTAATATTTACGAACAGGAGATTTTGTGTTTGCTTGGACCAAATGGCGCCGGCAAAAGTACGACAATTAATATTATTACAGGTGCTTTATCATATGATTCTGGTGAGTTACTTTTTCATCAGCGAAAATTGACGCAAACTGATCGCGAGTTTAAACAAAAAATTGGGGTAGTGCCTCAAGATCTTGCTTTATATGAGGATTTATCAGCAGAAGTTAACGTAGAATTTTTTGCATCGTTGTATGGTCTCAAGGGTGAGGCATTAAAAAAGCAAGTGACGTACGCCTTATCTTTTGTTGGATTGAATAGTCGACGAAAGGATCAAGTTAAGACATTCTCAGGTGGGATGAAGCGACGATTAAACATCGCCTGTGGAATTGCCCATCAGCCAGAATTGCTAATTATGGATGAACCAACTGTGGGAATAGATCCTCAATCACGCCTGCATATCTTAACAGCGATTCGGCAATTACGAGACGAGGGGATGACTATTTTGTACACGACTCATTATATGGAAGAAGTTGAAGAAATATCTAGTCGAATTATTATTATGGATCAAGGGCAAGTCCTAGCTACGGGAACAAGTGATGAGTTGAAGGCTGTTGTGGCAAATGAGCAAGCGATCTCAATTGAAGTTTCCGATGGCAGGAAAATTGACCAAGAGTTGATTTATGGGATTGAAGGGGTCAAAGAGGTATCCTTAATTGAAAACAGTTTACAGATTAAAACAGTCAAAAATATTGATAATCTAGATCGTATTATTGGTAAATTACTTGGCTTTTCAATCAAAATTAAACATATTTCGATTGAATCAGCTAACTTAGAAACTGTATTTTTACAATTGACAGGTCGTAAATTACGCGATTAGGTAATTATCTCTTTAATAACAGAAAGGAACGATGTTTAATGTATGAATTACGCAGAATGATTCGTTTAGATGTGTTAAATTTATTTAAAAACCCAATATGGGTATTATACGCTACGCTTTTTCCGATTTTATTAGTGGTTATTTTAAGTTTTCTTGGTGGCGCTGGTGCGGGCAATGAAATGACTTCAGCTGATTATTTTGGTGTGACTATGATGCTATTTGCTGCACTTCAAAGTTCTAGTTTTGCTGCCAATGCTTTTATGGAAGAACGGATTAAGTTGCCGAATATGCGCATAGTCATGCTACCAGTACCCGATTACTTTATACCTCTGTCTAAAATAGTTGCTACTTTTATTTTTACCGTTCTTTTTTATACAATAGATGGGTGGCTATTGTTTCATTTTTTTAATGTTAACTTTGGTGGTCAAGCATGGATTGCTGTATGGGGGTTACTTGCTGCAGTTGATTTTTTTGCAGTGGTCTTTGGCGTCCTATTTTGTACTCTTTTTAAAAGCGAGGCGCTAGCTAACCAATTCACTAGTTTGTTGACACAGTCACTTGCCATTTTATCTGGTTGCTTTTTTCCCGTTTACATCTTAGGAGAAAAAATAGCGGCGTTTAGTTATTATTCACCAATAACGAGAGTTATCCATACATTGTTTGAAATAATTTACGACAATAATTTTCAGCATTTTGTTAGTACCCTTATAATTATTTTAGGATTGTCGTTACTTAGTGGAGCGGTATCATTAAAAATGTTTAAAGGAGAAGATTATCTATGAGAGCACTTTTCAGATTAAATAATCACCGCTATAGACAGCGACTTGGACAGCTTATGTTGATTTTCATTTTGACGACGGTGTCACTTGTGGTTGCTTTATATTTAGGGGATCAACCAACAGTCCTTGGAAGAATAGCGATAGTTGGTGATATGACTGCGATTCCTAAAGGTCCCTTTGAATTTGTAAATGTTAAAGAAATACCTACTAATGCGGAAATTATGATGGGGAAATACGATGGTTATGTGAGACAGCAACGCCATGATTATGAGATAGTGACACCTAAAAATAAGGAGCTCAATGAGCAGCTTAATAGATGGCTAAGTCAAGAAGAGCCAAAAAAACCAGTTGAAAACAATCAAATGTTAGAAAAGATTATTGGCTTTATGATGATGGTACTTTTATTAGGTGGCTTAAATTTTGTTGCCATTATCGGTGAGGATAAGGAACAACATCAGTTAGGGCGAGTGTTACTGGCGCCGATTTCTTTAGGAAAGTATTTGGTGAGTCAGTGTATGTACGCCTTTCTAGTCCTATATCTGCCAACATTGACTCTTTTTATGATGTGTCAAGCAGTTGTCCATAAGGAATTAGGGGCATCATTATTAACTTACAGTGGCTTAATTGCTCTCATTTGTGGACTTGGTATCTGCTTTGGAACTTTAATGATGAGTCTTTTTAAAACAAGTGATAGAGCCAATATGGTGACTTCTGCTATACTCATTTTGACCACAACGATTGCAGGTAGCTTTGGTCAAATCGGAGCAGATCATCCTTGGTTTACCAACTTCAGTCGCATTTTACCACAAAAAAGTCTTCTGTCGTTAGTTGTTGAGATTCAACAAGGTGGTAATCCATTAGTTTCGGGTTACCTCTATCACATTATCGGCGCAATGATTGTGAGTCTCTCACTTGGAACATGGCTATTGAAACGACAACTAAAGAACTGAGATTGCTATCTCTCCTTGCTCGTTATACAATAAAGTTATTAACTAATCTACTAGTAGGGAGGGAAATACTGTGGGATCATTGGTATCAACTAAGCTTAGAAAACCCCATATTGGCACCAATTATCTTGAACGACCACGATTAACGACGCGTCTAAAGGAAATGGATCATAAGAAGCTAACGGTCGTTGAGGCAAGTGCAGGCTCCGGCAAGTCAATGTTGTTGGCGGCTTATCTTGATCAACAAAACCAAATAGATAACTTAATTTGGTTTAACGTGTCAGCAGAGTGTGATGATCCTTCATTATTTTGGAGTTATATAATGGAGGGCTTTCGCACCCACTTGGCGAAGGGGATTAATCAGGAATTTGAGTTTGTACAAAGTCAATTTTCCAATCATCAAATTCATGAGTTGATGGTTTTTATTATCAATCATGTCGTAAATAGTCCCCTCTATTTTGTCCTCGACGATAGTCACCTGATTCACTCTGAAGAATTATGGAGTGACTTAGATTTTTTTATTAAGGCGTTACCAGAGACAGTACACATTATTTTTTTAAGTAGACAGTCGATTCCGCTTTATTTAGCTCAATGGCAGGTAGCCGATCAATTGCTTTTGATTACTCAAAATGAATTAGACTTCACCGAATATGAGAGCCTAAAGTTTATGGAAGACCGTTTCCCAGAATTAAAGGTAGAGGACAAACATGTCTATTGGCAGTTTTCAGAGGGCTGGATAGGTGGGCTACAGCTATTATTGGCGGATAGTCGTGGAAAGATTAATCAAGATTATTCTTTCCTAGGTGACAAAGCTCTTGTATATGATTATTTGAAACGTGAAATATATGCGGATCTGCCTACTTATTTGCAGACTTTTCTACTGATAACTGTCCACTTTTCATATTTTAGTGAAGAGCTGTGCCAACTACTTTTCCCTGAACGAAGCTATGAAGAATGGCTGGAAGTATTAGAAAGCAATCATATCATGCTACAGATAGTCGATCAGGAACATCAATTATATCGGTATCATCATCTATTTGAAGAATTATTATTCCAGGAAGAAACGGCAATTTCTGAACAAAAACTTATGGCGAGTCTCAAGCAAGGAATAGTAGTTTTTCAACAATCTGGTGATTGGGAAGAAGCAATTAGGCTTGCTTTGGAGCTGAAGTTGTATGAAGAAGCGATGGATATGATTTTAAAAATAGAACAGCCATTAAAAATGCTTTTCTATATGAATCAAGTACCTAATTCCGTGATCACCTCTAACTTTGACTTCACTTTACAGAAATTTTTCTTTCATTATACTAATTTTGAATTGGAAGAAGGAGTGATAGTCTATCATTTAGCGATGGAACAGACTCAGAGTAATCCCGAATTTGAATTATTTAGAGGGATGGAGTATTTAATCGGTGAGCGTCAAGTTGTTTTTGAAATTCCAGTTTTAACCAGTGAGACGATCCAACAGTTGCGAGCCAGTGATACGACAAAAGCGTTAATGATGATCAGAAACGTAACGGTTCTTTTCCATCAGTCTCGTTATCGAGAAGGGTTGGAGCAGGTCCGCTACAATAAGGAATTAACTAAGCAGCTAAAAAGTGATTACTTGACTTTTTACAATTTGAATATGGAGGCCCAGATGCTTGAGGAAATGGGCTGGTTTAATCAATCATTGACAGTCTATGAGGAGTTAAGAGAATTAATTGACCAATCTGATTCACTGACGGAACTTTCTAATTTCTTTGAATTGAGTTATAAAATTAGCATTATTGGCACGTATTTGAAGCAAGTTAATTTGGAAAAAGCACGGCAAATGCTTGAAAGTATTGAACAAGAAAATCCTGAGATTATGGAGACTCACCAAGAAGCTTTCCTCTATAATAAGGTAGAGTATTGGTATTTATCTGGCCAAGTGAAAAGGGCTTGGGAAGGTCTAAGTCAGCTTTTGCAAACTGAGCTATTTGCAGAATTACTTCCTATTAGTAGTCTGTTGAAGTATGCGCTTGAAGAGAATCAATTATCTGAGAAGATTCAAGACCTTTTCAAAGAAAAGTATCAAGAGTCTGATGGGACGATGCTAAGTGCTCGCTTATTTTATATCAGATTGCTTATTAAGGACGAGCGAATAAGGGAGGCGGAAGAGCTTTTAGAGGCGCCTCTAATGAAAAGTCGCAAAGAAAAATTACCATTGAAGATTGTTGAGGGGAACCTGTTAAAAATTAGACTTATTTTGATGGATCAAACCAGAACAAAGGAAGCCCAAGATTTGTACCGTGAAGCAATATACTACGCCTGTGATGATCAAATTGAGCAACCTTTTTTTGTAGAACACCAGACATTAATACAATTGTTTAAAATTGACTATGAGTTAATTGTCAAGTCTCTTTCAGGTGTGGAGCTGATTTTTCATCAACATTTAGTTAAAAAGTGGCAGTTAGTAGTGACTAATCCACTGACAGAGCGAGAAACAGATGTTTTACGAGAAATTGCAAAAGGGCAAACGACTAAAGAAATTGCCTTAGCACTGTTTATCTCAGAAGCAACTACTAAAACTCATATTCTGAATATTTATCGTAAGTTTGAGGTTAATTCTCGCGTCGCTGCTGTAGAAAAGGGACAACAGATGGGCATTCTTTCTAATTCTAATTGAGAATCATTGCAAAAAAGTTGCTTTTACTTTATAATGAGTGTAAATAAAGATAGAGAGAAAGAAGTCTTTTTTATAATGATTATAAATAAGGGGTTATGTTATGGATACAGGTGCAATGCTTAGTAAAATTAGAAAACTGCTACACGATGGTGGTTTTAAACTAACTCCACAGAGAGAAGCAACAGTTTTAGTGCTTCTTGAGAATGATAAAGATCACTTATCTGCTGAAGAAATTTATATGTTAGTGAAACAAAAAAGTCCAGACATCGGTTTGGCCACTGTGTATCGTACACTAGAAATGTTAACAGAACTAAAGATCGTTGACAAAATTAGTTTTAATGATGGGGTTTCTCGTTATGATATGCGAAAAGAAGGGGCTCAGCATTTTCATCACCATTTATTATGTCTTGAATGTGGTGGAATTGAGGAAGTAGAAGAAGATTTACTTGGTGATGTTGAAAAAATAATCGAAAAGAGATTTCGATTTATTGTTAAGGATCACCGCTTAACGTTTCATGGAGTTTGTAGCGACTGTCAAAAAAAGAAAACGACTGATTAAAGGTAAGGGTTAATCCTTGCCTTTTTATTTGGCAGAAAAATAATTACTGTTTTTTAAGGTAATCAATGTTCTAGCCTTGACTAAAGTGATTAATCTGATAAACTACAAGTAATAATAAGTGGAGGAATTAGTATGTATATTGCTCTTATTGGTGCCGTAATAGAGTCGCAGAATCCTACATCTCGTTTACTAGTTGATGTGTTAACTGAGTTAAATCAAGACTATGCAGACTCATTAGTTTTAGAAATGACACTGATTTCTGATAATGAGTTTCAAGGATTGTTTGGGCAGCCAGACAAAGTATTTGAAGTGATCGATAAAATTAAATTTTCACTCTATCCATTAGAGTTTCGGTTTGGCGTAGGGGTAGGAAATGTAACAGCCCCTAATACAAGTGAAGGACCTGCATTTTGGTATGCACGTAAGGCAATGACATTAGTGAGGGAAGAAAATGCCTCGCAATTATCTAGAATTCGTCTAAGTGCAGGTGGCGATGGCTCAGAATTTCGGCTGCTTAATGATAGCTTAAGATTATGTGATTTTGTGGAGACTCGCTGGCGAGATAGTCAGCGTGAGCTTGTTAAAATAAGTCTCTTGGCTAATGGTCATAGTGATACCAT
The DNA here is from genome assembly GCF_059621045.1 of Vagococcus sp. WN80Y. Taxonomy (NCBI): domain Bacteria; kingdom Bacillati; phylum Bacillota; class Bacilli; order Lactobacillales; family Enterococcaceae; genus Vagococcus; species Vagococcus sp. WN80Y. The sequence continues at coordinate 56,521 of NZ_JCAQHY010000161.1, read as the reverse complement.
TTTGCAGAGTGAGCTAGCTAAAAAGTTGGGTATTTCTAGACAGGCAGCCAATCAGCGTGTTCAAAGTTCAGGCTTTTATCAATTTATTCGAATGAAACAAAGTGTCAGTGAGACGTTTAGTGGTATTTTTAATGGTCTTAAGGGCTAGTCTTTAGGTAGACTAGCCCTTGTCGTAGAGAGGAAGAAACGTATGGAAAATGATTTGAACGACTATATTCACTACTTAAAAGTAGAGCGCGGTCTATCTGATAATACGATTGTCAGTTATCGTCGGGATTTAATTCAATATCTAGCATTTCTAAGTGAAAGTAGCTGTCAAACATGGGAAGAGGTTGATCGTTTTTTGGTGATGGCTTTTTTAAAGCGACTGTCGGAAGAAAATAAGAGTTCTGCGACTATTACGCGTATGATCTCAAGTTTACGGAAGTTTCATCAATTTTTACGACAAGAACGCTACACAGATAATAACCCTCTACAGCATATTGAAACACCTAAAAAAGCCAAGAAACTACCTAAGACACTCTCTTTAAATGAAGTGATTAAATTAATCGAAACACCTAATACTGTTGATAAGTATGGCATTAGAGATCGAGCGATTTTAGAAGTGATGTATGCAACTGGACTACGTGTAACAGAATTAATTTCATTGAAGATGGACGATCTCCATTTGTCACTTGGCCTGATCCAGACCATTGGAAAAGGAGATAAGGAACGAATTATTCCATTAGGAGATATGGCGATTAAGTGGATTAATGTTTATATGGAGAAAAGTCGTCCTTTGCTTGTTAGAAAAGGCACGGATGAACCTTTTTTATTTTTGAATCACCATGGTCGTGGATTTAGTCGACAAGGGATTTGGAAAAATTTGAAAAGTTATGTTAATGAAGCAGGAATAAAAAAAGAGGTAACGCCCCATACTTTGAGGCATAGTTTTGCTACGCATTTATTGGAAAATGGTGCAGATTTGCGAGTGGTTCAAGAATTATTAGGTCACGCAGATATTTCTACAACTCAGATATATACCCATATTACGAAACAACGAATGGCTGATGTTTATAAAGATTATTTCCCCCGCGCTTAGTAAAAAACAATTAACGAATGCTATTTAAGTATGCTATAATATGTTTTCAGAAAGACCATGGATGGTTCATCATCCAGTTAATTGATCGGCTGTCTATGAATAAAAGGAGTTCCCAAATGTCTGAATTAAATGTCAAATTAGCGGTATTTGAAGGGCCGCTCGATTTGTTGCTTCACTTAATAAAAACCTTAGAAATTGATATTTATGATATCCCGATTTCAGAGGTCACATCTCAATACATGACTTATATTAAGACAATGACCACCTTACAATTGGATGTGGCAGGAGAGTATATTGTAATGGCTGCGACATTGATGGCGATCAAAAGTAAGTTGCTTCTGCCAAAACAAGAATTGGAAGCTGACGAAAATGAGGATGAAGAGGGAGACGACCCGCGGGCGGCCTTAGTTGCGCAATTATTGGAGTACCGAAAATTCAAGTATGCGGCAACAGTCTTGAAAGAAAAAGAAGAGGACCGTGGTAATTACTTTACAAAGGAACCTTCTAATCTGGATGAATACAAGGATGAAATTCCGCCATTGGAACCTAATGAGATTAATACCATCGATTTATTTTTAGCTTTTCATGATATTTTAGAACGTCGTAAAAGTGTTAGGCCACGTGAAACGACTATTACACATGATCACAATACTATTGAACAAAAAATTGAGTTCATTGCAGGGTTAATGAAAAATTTACCTTTTAATCAGGGAGTTCCATTTGACTCCTTGTTTGTAACGTTTTCTAAAAGTGAAATTGTGACCACTTTTATGGCATTATTGGAATTGGTTAAATCAAGGCAAATTGTGGCTAGACAGCCAGAAAACTATGACCCTATTTATTTATATAATCGAGAAATTGATGATGAAGAACTGGAGCAGGATATAGAATGAAGATTACAGGTCAAATAGAAGCCTTATTATTTGTGGCTGGGGATGAAGGGATTTCCTTAGATGAATTATCTTTTTTGATTGATGAGCCTACTGCAAAAATATTTGACGCATTAGAAGAGCTTAAAGAACACTATTTATCAAATGAGGAGACAGCTATTCATATATTAGAGGTTGGCAATCATTTTATTTTGACAACTAAACGAGAATACGCGGACATTATTAAAAATTATGCTCAGTCACCGTTGTCTAACACATTGTCACAAGCTGCTCTAGAGACTCTTTCAATAATTGCTTACAAGCAGCCAATTACTCGGCTAAAAATTGATGAGATTAGGGGCGTTCAATCAGCAGGCTCTGTCCAAAAATTATCTGCTAGACAACTTATTGAGGAAAAGGGACGTGTGGATGGTCCCGGGAGACCCATTCTATATGGAACGACCAATTATTTTATGAATTATTTCGGTTTAGAAACAATTGAAGAATTACCTTCTATAGAAGAAATGGAAGCAGAGATAGATCAAGAGATTCCAAGTGATTTATTTTTTGCCAATTTTAAAGATGAAATGATTGGCCAAGAAACAGATGAAGCGAGTGAATCAACAGAGGAGAATGTATAATGGAAAGACTGCAGAAAGTCTTAGCTCAAAGCGGAGTTGCTTCGAGAAGGAAATCAGAAGAATTAATTAGTGCGGGTCATGTGAAAGTAAATGGCAAAAAAGTGACTGAAATGGGAATTAAAGTTTCTCCTAGTGATAAAATAGAAGTCAATGGCGTGCCAATCACTCAAGAGGATTATGTTTATTATTTATTTTACAAACCTCGAGGTGTTATATCAGCTGTTTCTGATGATAAAGGTCGTCAAGTTGTGACTGATTTTCTAGTTAGTGTCACAGAGCGTATTTATCCAGTTGGCCGACTTGATTACGATACATCTGGTTTGTTATTGTTAACGAATGATGGCGATTTTGCTAATAAGCTAACTCACCCGAAGCATGAGGTAGATAAGACATACGTGGCTAAGGTGAAAGGGGTGCCTTTCCCGAAAGATTTGAAACCTTTAGCTCAAGGGATCAAGATTGATGGACGAAAAACAGCACCAGCCAAATATAAAATACTGTCAACGGATAATATTAAGCAAACTAGCATTGTTGAATTAGTGATTCACGAAGGACGAAATCACCAAGTCAAAAAAATGCTAGAAGCAGTTGGTTTTCCAGTAACAAAATTAAAACGTGAACTATATGGTAACTTAACCTTAGATGGGCTTAAGCCTGGGCAATATCGTTCATTGAGCAAACGGGAAATTAATGCATTAATCGAGTTAGTGAAGTAAGAGGGGAAGACTCTGAGATGAAGTCATGGACAATTTTGCTAATCGACCCAGATAAAAGAACCAAGGAAATTCTTCAAGAACAGTTAACAGCCGAAGGAGGAACCGTCATGACTGCAACAAGTGGTCGTGAGGGTCTCTTTCTTTTTGAAAAAAATGAGGTTCATCTAGTTATTACGGAAGCGCGCTTTGAGGGGGAAGAAGATTTTCAGTTTGTCCGAGAACTTAAACGAATTTCTGAAGTGCCGATTATTGTTTTATCTAAGTTAACTCATGAAGTTCAACGGATTTACGGATTTGAATTAGGAGTAGCAGACTATGTCACAATTCCTTTTAGTCCTCAAGAAGTAGTGCTTAGAGTCAAGCGTCTATTGACTTATTTTTATGATCCGTCCCCATTTAAAGTGATTGGAAATAGACTTATTTTTTCGTTTATGTCTCTCGATTTAACCAAACAACTTGTAGATATTAATCAAAAAAAAATTAAACTGACGCCACGCGAGTTTCAATTATTACGTTATCTGGCCGAGCATCCTAATGAGGTTATTTCCCGTAAAGAGCTATTGAAAGGTGTCTGGGGCTATCATTATTTTGGTGAGGAGCGGACAGTTGACGTTCATATACGTAAATTGCGCAACAAATTAAAAATGTATTCTCCAGTGGCCGCTTTGGCAATTCAGACAGAATGGAAGCGCGGGTATCGATTTAATCCCTCGCCTAAATTGGAAAATCAATAGCTATTTTTAACTTAATTGTGATTTTTTTAATTTGTTTAAGCAAATCTATTGAAATATTATTTATTTTAGGTATAATAATGATGAACAATAAAATATATAAGGTTCGTCTTCAGGGCAGGGTGTAATTCCCGACCGGTGGTTATAGTCCACGACCTGTTTCAAGTGTTTTTGAAATGGCTGAATTGGTGAAATTCCAATACCGACAGTATAGTCTGGATAAGAGAAGATAGAGCTTATTTGATGGAAGCTTCAAATAAGACTATTTACTATTTTCTGCCCTCATGTAGAAAATAGTTTTTTGTTTTGTTTTTCACAATAAAAGTGGATGGAAGTCAGTCATCGTTTAGGCTTGCCTGCAGGTGATTCCTTAGTTTGGCTTTACGAGAAATCTCGCAAAGCGATTCGAGGAGGATTTAGGATGAAAAGAAGTAAAACACAAAAAATGGTAGGGGTAGCCATGTTGGCCGCCATAGGGTATGTATTAATGTTTGCAGCCTTCCCCGTAGTTCCAGCTTTCCCGTTTATGAAGGTTGATTTTAGTGATATACCTGTCTTAATTGGCACTTATTTATTTGGGCCAGCTGCAGGGATTATGACTGCCTTTATTCGGTCGGTGATTCATTTTATTACAACTGGTGGAGATGTCGCTAATTTAATTGGAGATGCAACAAGCTTTATTGCATCAGTCGTTTTTGTTTTACCAATTTACTTTGTTACTAAGAAAAATAGAACAAAGTCAAGTTTAATTATCGGGTTGATTGTGGGAACCATTAGTTTAACTGTTGTTATGTCAGTTATGAACTATTTTGTTGTATTGCCCCTTTATTTAAAAGTTATCAACTTTAAGTTGGGTGTTGCAGCGAGTAAATATATTTTAATTGGAGTTGTTCCGTTTAACATCATTAAAGGAATAATCATTAGTATTGTCTTTATTGGTGTTCATGCTAAATTATTGCCATGGTTGGCTAAAAAGCAGGGAACGGTTAATCATCAGCATATTTAATTTGAAAAAACAAACAAGGGACAAAGTCGTTTTGCTTTGAGCAGAACGACTTTGTCTCTTACTTTTTAAATTTAGAGAGTAAGATGAGGGACAATTGTCCTAGCAACTTTTTCTTATATTTTTTGGCTTATCTGCCTGATGTCTGTTAAACTAATCATACTGGGCTATGACATAGCTCCATCGCATTAGCTTGTTTTTTCGATAATAATTGCTCTTGTGGGGCATTTTTTGTAAGCGGATATTGTCTGACTCACTAATGACTCTTCAAGACATAATTCTTTTTGAGTAGGTGAGTTACTAAAAATAACAATGCCTTCATCAGTGTAATCAAAGACATCAGGGGCTAATAGTTGACAAAGACCACAAGCAATACATTTATCTGGTATTAAATTTACAATCATATTATCACTCCTAAACGAGGTACTATTTAATGAAACAATTAGATATCTTTATTTTATCCTTATTTCAACATGGTGACAAGGCTCGTTATTCAAGTGTTGCTCATTTGTTACGTGGTAAACGAACTACATCTGTGCTAATGTATGGTTTTTTCTATGAGTTACTGCCTTATTTTTCTTTGATGCCAAAATTGAAAGAACAAACATTCAATCGAATAATAACTCAATTGATAGATGCCAACTACTTGACAGAAAATGAGGCAGGAGTGGTTGAAATAAGTCATCAGGGACAACTTTTTATAAGCGAACATCCTGTTATCAGCCACCAAGGTCTTAACAGTCTACTATATAGTAGAAGTGATGATGAATTTGTTGAGTTACTTTTATTTGCCACACAGGTTGTATCAGAATATAGTCATAATTATGCTGACTATCAACCTATCGAAACCAATACTTTTAAACAAACACTTATAAAAAACTGGCTGATGAATCTTGCTCTTGATCGAAAGCAACTCGGCCAGTTATTTTATGATGAATGGCATCACATAATCGCTTCTTTTCCTGAAAAATATCGAGATTATGTAATCCTTTGTCTATCAGGACACACTCAGATTGGTCAGACCGTTAGCCAACTTGCGGAATTGTCTGGATATACATTATTTGATGTTCAATTGATCAAGAAACAACTTACTCACCTAACGATTAAAAAAGTAGAAACTGAGGCAACCAAATTACCTTATATGAACGCTCTCTATCGATTTTTAGGTAAGGCAACGATTAATGAAAGTGCCTTGAAGACTTACGAATTATTTAAATATGGGGACAGCATACAAGAAATTTGTTACAAGCGCCAATTGAAAATGAGTACAGTTAATGATCATCTAATCGAATGGGCTATTTTAGATGTTTCTTTTCCATTTGAAAAAATATTTAAGGACTCTGCTGACGTAACACTAGCAAGGTTGCTATCTTCAAATAGTGATATTCGTAAATGGCGTTACAGCGATTTAGGTGAGCACAAGGACGCAGTTAGTTTCTTAATATTTCGTTGTTTTCAAATTCAACAAATAAGAAAGGAGCGTGGCAAATGAACATTGACGATTTACTGAAACAACGATTTGGCTATGATTGTTTTAAAAAAGGGCAAAGAGAAACGATAGAGTTAATTTTGAATGATAATTTGACATTATCAATCTTACCAACAGGAACAGGGAAAAGTCTGTGTTATCAGTTGCCTAGCTACCTTTTACAAGGTGTAACGATAATTATATCTCCTTTGATTTCTTTGATGGAAGACCAAGTCCAGCAATTAAAAAAACAAGGAGAAAAGCAAGCGATAGCGATTAATAGTCAATTAAGCTTTCAAGAGAAACGTTGGGCTTTAGACCATTTGTCGCAGTTTAAATTTATTTTTTTCAGTCCTGAGACAGTGCTTCAACCGCAAGTTCGTGAGCAACTGAAGCAAATCTCCATCGGGCTATTTGTTGTGGATGAGGCCCACTGTATTTCGCAGTGGGGAATTGATTTTCGTCCAGAGTACGAACAGTTGCGACAAATCATCGTAGAGCTGTCAATTACTCGTATTTTAGCTCTAACCGCAACGGCAACAACTAAAGTAACGATGGATATTGTTGCCAAACTTTTCGCTGATCAAACCCACACTATTATTCGTCAGTCGGTTAATCGTTCAAATATCGCTTACGAGGTAGAAGAATGTGCTGATAAATTTGCCTATTTGGTTTCTTTTTTAAAGACGACGACTGGACCTGGAATTATTTATTTTGCCAGTAGGAAACAGGCTGAGGAAGTTTCTCAATACTTAAATCAGCAGACAAGCCAACGTGTGGCTTTTTATCATGGCGAAATGAGCAATCAAGAACGTTCAATCATTCAGCAACAATTTTTGGCTGACCAGTTAGAGGTGCTTTGTGCAACTAGTGCCTTTGGTATGGGGGTTAATAAGCCAAATGTTCGGTTTGTTATTCATTATCACTTGCCACCAAGTCTTGAAGCCTACCTTCAGGAGTCTGGACGTGCTGGTCGTGATGGAGAGCAGAGCTTGTCTGTTATTCTTTATGCCCAAGGAGATGAATTCATTTATTATTACTTACAGCAAGAAATTTCTGAGATTAGCAAGCAATTCCAAGAGTTTAAACATCATTCTCGAGAATTTATCGAATCTCATAAAGGGCAACTAGATGAGCTTCAGGAAAAGTGGTTAGATGGCTATTTAAGCCAGCGTTACACACTTTATGAGTTAGAGCAGGCTTTGTTAAGTAAGCAACAAGAAAAAAGTAATCAATTACAGCAAGTTCTTGATTATTTACCTCTTACTAGTTGTCGTAGAGAGTACTTACTAGCATATTTTTCAGAAAAGTTAGAAGAAACTAATCGAGTTTGTTGCGATAACTGTGGTAATTATGGTAAAATCTTGCCTGAGAGCAAGTTTAATTCTGAAAAAAACTTAAGTTTACCTAAAAATTGGCAAGAAAAGCTTAAAACTTTATTTATTGTTGAATAATGACGGCATCTTTCTTCACTTTATGGTAAAATAATTAGCAGAAGTAATAATTAGGAGGATTTTCGTGAGTAAAGATAATGAACGTAAAGAACCGTGGGAACAACCCATTTATGAAACTGAATATGAAACATCGGCTTCTAGAACTAATAAACGGACAAAAAAATCGGGTAATGCTGTATTTATTTCAGTATTGGTGGTACTTTTAGTGGCGATTGCTGGAGTACTTGTCTATATGTATACTTTATCCCAAAGTCCTTATGGTTCTAGTAAAAATGATAATGACATCGTGATGAAGAGCTCTAGTTCATCATCGTCTTCTTCTTCGTCATCGAGTACGCAATCATCAAGTTCAACTGACGATAGCTCAGCAATTGCAGCTTCACAGCAGCAAGCAGCTAAGGCGGCGGAAGAGCAAAAATTAGCTGATGAGAAAAAAGCGCAAGAACTTGCGGCACAACAACAGGCTGAACAACAAGCTGCCCAAGAGCAGCAGAACACTCAAAATCAAGCTAATCAAGGAGCTGCTAGTGGAGGAAGTTACGTTGTTCAAGCAGGAGACAATCTTTACCGAATTGCGGTAAATAATGGGATGACTGCAGATGAATTAAAAGCTCTTAATGGGATTACTGGTAATGAAATCTCTGTGGGGCAAGAACTAAAACTTAAATAAGTTTAAAAGCTGTCGTAAGGCAGCTTTTTATTGTGAATGTATTAGTGATTGTTTAAAGAAAAAGGAGTTTATATGATGGGTGAACGAATCAGTATTGCAATTGATGGGCCAGCTTCCGCGGGGAAAAGCACAGTAGCTAAAATTTTGGCGAAGGATTTGGGATATATTTATGTCGATACAGGTGCCATGTATCGCGCCATTACATTGGCCTCATTAGAACAAAAAGTGGCTGCTGATGATGAGATTGGTTTGGCGAAATTACTAAAAGGTTTATCAATTTCTTTTGTGCAACATTTTGAGGGGCAGCTTGTCTTTTTAGATGGTAAAGACATTACAGAGGCAATTCGTCAACCAGATGTTACTAATCTAGTTTCTCAAATTTCTGCTCATAGAATGATTCGAGAAGAGTTAGTTAGACGGCAACAAGAGCTTGCTTTAAATGGCGGGATTGTTATGGACGGCCGAGATATTGGGACAGCAGTTTTGCCTTCTGCAGAAGTTAAAGTCTTTTTGATTGCGAGTGTTGAAGAACGAGCAGAGCGTCGATTCAAAGAGAATCTATCAAAAGGGATTGAAACGGATTTTGCTAGATTAAAGGCTGAAATTGAGGAAAGAGACTACAAGGATTCTACAAGAAAAAATTCACCATTAGTTCAAGCTGAGGATGCAGTTAAGCTTGATACAACTGGTTTAACAATTAAAGAAGTTGTTGGTGAAATAAAAAATATAATAAAAAATAAAACTAATTAAAAAAAGTTAATCATTTCTCTAGAAATCGCACTATATATGGGTTACAATAGTATGTGATAACTTTTTTGTTGGTGAGGAGGCCATTCAGTCATGACAGATGTTGAAAATAATCAAATGGAAAATGACAATGCGACAATGCTTGATGCTTTAGAAAGTGTTCAAGAGGTAAAAGTTGGTGATGTTGTCCAAGGCGAGGTGCTTGTTTTGGAAGATAAACAAGCGATGGTAAGTATTCTTGGGACAGGGGTAGAAGGTGTAGTTCCTCTAAAAGAACTATCCACTTTACCAGTCGAAGATATTAATGAAGTAGTAAAAGTTGGAGAGATTCTAGATTTAGTAGTAATTACGTCAATCGGTAAAGATAAAGAAAACGGAAGTTACTTATTATCTAAGCGTCGTTTGGATGCTAAAAAAATATGGGCCGAGATTGAAACTAGTTTTGAAAAGGGCGAAACAATTGAAGCTCTTGTAACTGGCGTAGTCAAAGGTGGATTAGTTGTTGATGTCGGTGTAAGAGGGTTCGTTCCTGCCTCAATGGTTGCTAATCGTTTTGTTTCTGATTTTAGTGATTATAAAGGTCAAACATTGACATTTAAGATTATTGAGATTGAGCCATCTGAAAATCGCTTAATCTTGTCTCGTAAAGCCATTTTAGCAGAGCAGGCTACTGTTGAGAAAAAAGAACTTCTTTCTAGTTTAGCCGAGGGTGATGTTGTTACTGGAAAAGTTGCCCGTATCACTGATTTTGGTGCATTTATCAATTTAGGTGCCGTAGATGGTCTTGTTCATGTGACCGAACTTTCTCATGCTCGCCATGTCAAAACAGACGAGGTTTTAGAAGTTGGTCAAGAAGTGACTGCAAAAGTTCTTTCTGTTGATCCAGAAAGAGAACGCGTATCTCTTTCGATTAAAGCGTTGATTGAAGGTCCATGGGATAATATTGACGATAAAATCGCAGTTGGCTCTGTTTTATCAGGTGTCGTGAAACGTTTGACAAACTTTGGTGCTTTTGTTGAAGTTCTACCTGGTGTGGAAGGCTTAGTTCATATCTCTCAAATTTCTCATAAGCACATTGCAACCCCTCATGAGATGCTGGAAGAAGGCCAAACGGTTGAAGTAAAAGTTTTGGAAGTTCATCCAATAGATCATCGTATCGGGTTGAGTATTAAAGCTTTAGATGAAAAAGTAGAAGAAGCATCTGCGACGTCTCAAGCGGATGATGATTACGTGATGCCAGAAGAGAGTACAGGTTTTACATTGGGAGATATTCTAGGTAAAGAACTTGGCAATGTTGCTGACTCTGATTCAGAAGATTAACGATATCGATGCATACAAAACTATTTTGGTTTTGTGTGCATTTTTCATTATAACCAATTAGTTTTATAAAAATAGAATAATTATTCGCCGGTTCTGAGATAATTTTAGGAAATAATTACTTACTCTTATTAAATTAGAGTGGGTGTCTGACGTATTCTTTTCTAATTATAATGCGATAATACTTGTCTCAGAGCCATCAATAAGGTAAACTACTAAAGAGCTTTGGAATTTAGAAGTCGGCCTTAAGAATTGCTGTTTATCCGTAGTAATTGTCAAAAGTGCCAGACACATAAGTACAAGGAAGTCCGTTATTCTGACCATGGTATGATTAGAGAACGGGCCTAAAATAGTTAAGGGAGGGATTGTCAAGTGGCAAATCCAACAATTGCAATCGTCGGTCGTCCGAATGTCGGTAAATCGACCATTTTTAATCGTATCGCAGGTGAGCGTATCTCAATAGTTGAGGATACACCTGGTGTAACTCGCGACCGTTTATACGCTATCGGTGAGTGGTTAGGAAGAGAGTTTAGTATTATTGATACTGGGGGAATTGATTTAGGTGATGAACCTTTCATGGAACAGATCAAGTATCAAGCAGAAATCGCAATTGAAGAAGCAGATGTGATTATTTTATTGACGAGCGCGCGCGAGGGAATTACTGATGCGGATGAGCTAGTTGCTAGAATGCTTTATAAATCTGGAAAGCCAGTTATTTTGGCGGTCAATAAAGTCGATAATCCGGAGATGCGTGCAGATATTTTTGAATTTTATTCATTAGGCTTGGGAGATCCATATCCCGTTTCTGGGAGTCATGGTATTGGATTAGGAGATGTTTTGGATGAAGCGGTGAAACATTTCTCAACTGATATTGAAGAAGATGACGAAGGGACAATTAAATTTAGTTTGATTGGTCGCCCAAATGTCGGAAAATCATCAATCATTAATGCAATGCTAGGAGAAGATCGTGTGATTGTATCTGATATTGCCGGAACAACGCGAGATGCTATCGACACTGAGTTTATTTCTGAGAGCGGACAACCTTTTGTGATGATTGATACGGCTGGAATGCGCAAAAAAGGGAAGGTCTACGAATCAACTGAAAAATATAGTGTTATGCGTGCAATGCGTGCAATTGATCGTTCAGATGTGGTGTTAATGGTTATTAATGCTGAAGAGGGAATTCGTGAATATGATAAACGAATTGCTGGTTTTGCGCATGAAGCGGGTCGTGGTATTATTATTGTTGTTAACAAATGGGATGCGATCGAAAAAGAAACAAATACCATGAAGGAATTTGAAGAGGATATTCGGAAAGAATTTAAATACCTTGACTATGCACCGATTATTTTTGTTTCTGCAAAAACAAAGCAACGCTTAAATCAAATCCCTGATGTCATTGAAAAGGTAAGTATGAATCAAAACTTAAGAATCCCGTCTTCTCTATTAAATGATGTCATTATGGATGCAGTTGCAATCAATCCGACCCCAACTGATAAAGGCAAACGATTGAAGATTTTTTATGCGACACAGGTAGCGGTTAAGCCACCAACTTTTGTTATTTTCGTGAATGAAGAAGAATTAATGCATTTTTCTTATGCACGCTTTTTAGAAAATCAGATTCGGAAAGCTTTTACGTTTGAAGGAACGCCTATTCATATAATCGCAAGACGTCGAAAATAGCGGAAAAACGGCATTTTAACATACTTGCTTTATTTCTGCAATGATTTTTGTATTTTAAGTGTTTTTTTCAAATTTTTAATAAAAAAAGCTCAAATTCCTTGATATATAGGTGTTCCTATGATATCTTTGATAATGAAATATTGAGTAAGTCAATTTTTCAATCTTCATTTTTGGACCACTCAAAAATGAATAATAAGATGTCAATAAACATACATCTAATCTCTTATCAGGAGGTGAAAGACAAACATGGCAAATAAAGCAGAATTAATCGAAAAAGTTGCAGAAAAAACAAACTTGACTAAAAAAGACGCTACTGCATCTGTAGACGCAGTATTTTCTACAATCCAAGAATTCCTTGCTGAAGGTGAAAAAGTTCAATTGATCGGTTTTGGTAACTTTGAAGTGCGCGATCGTGCAGCACGTAAAGGTCGTAACCCACAAACTGGTAAAGAAATTGATATCCCTGCAAGCAAAGTACCTGCGTTCAAACCAGGTAAAGCATTGAAAGATGCAGTTAAATAGTTTGGGATAATAAAACAGCACATGACTCTTGTTAATTCAAGGTTCGCGTGCTGTTTTTTTCTTTGTATATACTAAAGGAAAGTATCGATTTTAGTCGTAAAAATAAGTTAATTGTCATCATGAGCATTCGATACGATTTTAAAGGCTTCTGACGCTTTTTAAGCCCTTTTAAGTGTCTTTTGGTATAATCGAGCGTCCAAGTTACTCTGATTGCTCTATCAGCTTTAAAATAGTTCTCAAGTTTAGAAGATATTATTTTAAACCTGTCAGAGACCAGGATTCTATCACAATGGCTGTTGGGGAACGAAAAAAAGTACTAACAGTCAAAAAAAGATCATGACAACTTTCGTCATGACCCTAATTATAGTTATTCATCTTCTAAAATTACATCAGTACCCATAACGATAGGTAGAACTTTTTCTGACATAGAAAATGTAATTCCTAAAACAGCATTGGCACCAAGTTTTTCAGCTTCAATAGTTAGTTGTTTAATAGCGTGATCTAAATAAACTGGACTTTCAACATTGAGTCTAATTGCTCTAAGTTTGTCATCGAAGGAAGAGATAATCCCTAATTGTTTTATGATTTTTTTATCAGGGTAGTGAGGTAAAGTGGATGTAATCATATTTGTACTCCTTTATTTTAAGATTAATCAAGTATATCACTTTTAAGGGGCCTTTTTAACAATTATTTTATCATATGGGTAGATTTTTTTGCTCTAGATGCTAAACATGAAAGAGCAAAAAAAAGTGGGAAACTGATAAGTTGATAAGAACTCTATGATTAAGAGAAGCATGTTTCTTATTTTTTGCATAAAATAGAGATAAAGCAGTATGCCTAGAAATAATTCTAGCTTTTTTAGTGATTTTAAAATAATAATGGCTTATAATAGGTCAAAGAAGGTTAAACTGATTAGTCAGTAATTCAGGTACTAACTAATTACATCAAATTACTAGTTAGTTCGAACTAAATATACCTTCGATTACGATAAAAAGGGGAATAAACATTAATGACATCATACAGTGAAAAAATGTTAGCTGCTCTCAATGAAAATGATTTAGTTGAAGCTCAGTTAAATTTTGAGGAAGCATTGCGTAAGGATTCTCCTGATGTTCTTTCTCAATTAGGCGAACAATTATTTGGAGCGGGTTTTCTGGAAGAAGCTACCCTTATTTTTGAGCAGTTATTAATCACATTTCCTGATGAATTGGGATTAAATATATCTTTAGCAGAGATTGCTATTGAAAACGATGAGATGGAAGCGGCATTTGAATTTTTAGAAAAAATCCCAGAAGAACACCCTAGCTATGTTGAAAGCTTATTAGTTTTAGCAGATATATATCAAATTATGGGTGTTCCAGAAGTTAGTGAGAAAAAGATAAAAGAAGCCCAAAAGATAATGCCAAACGAGCCGATTTTAACTTTGGCTTTAGCCGAACTCTATTATGCTTCTGACAAGTTTGTCGAGGCAATTGGTCTTTATGAGAAACTTTTAGTTGAAGAGGAAGAAGAAGCCAAAATCAATTTATATGAACGTTTGGGATCATCTCTCAGTATGATCGGGGAGTTTGAAGAAGCGATTCCTTATTTGGAACATGCTTTAGCAGACGAGCAGACTGATCAGCGCTTGTTTCTATTGGGTGTGACCTATATTCAATTAGGCGAAAGAGAGAAGGCGATCTCCTTACTTCAACAATTGCAAGTTTTGAATCCTAGTTTTGAGGCTGTTTATCTGCCACTAGCTAGCGCAATGCTTGATGAAGAATTATTAGAAGAAGCCGAACTTATCATGACAGAAGGGCTGAAACAAAATCCTTATGCTATCGATCTCTATCATTTAGCTTCAGACAATGCATACCGATTGGGGAAGGTTGGCGAGGCGGAGGAGTTTATGCGTAAGGCCGTTAATTTAGAAGAAGATAAAGAATTTTCACTAATAAAGTTAAGTAATATTCTTTTAGCTACTAATCGCTTTGAAGAAGTTATTGAGACACTGGCTGGCCTAGAGAATAACAACCAACCTTATGCAAACTGGAGCCTAGCCCAAGCTTATAATGGTTTAGAAGAGTTCAAGTTAGCTGCGGCTAACTATGCAAAAGCGGCTGAGGGATTAGTTCATGAACCTGATTTCTTAAAAGATTACGGGTTATTTTTACGGGAAGAGGGACAGATTGAAGAAGCAACTAAGATGTTGAATCATTATCTAGAACATGTTCCAGGAGACATCGAAATATATAATTTGTTGGATGATTAAGAGATTGAGTGCGATCGAAATAATTAGTTTGAGCTAAGAGAGGGGGATTTAAATGAGTATCACTGTTGATCAAAAGAAGGATTTTCTTGTATGGCTGAATGAGCATGTAGAGTTTGGTCGACGAGAAATTTATTGGATTTTAAACTATTTGGTCAATCATCCGGCTCTTTTGGCTAAAGTGACCTTCGTTGAAAATGCGGATAAAACGCCTCGAGGAGTTAGAATTTCTCAAACTGGTGCGGAGTCTGAGGCACTTGAATTGTACTTAAATGGGCGAACGTTTACTGATTCTGAACAAGTTTTTCATGAGTTAAGAATGAATTGGAAAAAAGAATTATTCATGGAGATTAAATTTGAACAGTCTTGGAAGTTCTCAGAATATTTAGCAATTTTGGAAGATAACCCGTTCTGTTCATGGAATGATACGGTTGATTATGAAGTTGAAAGGTCAATTTTTGGGGCATTAGAAAAGCAACAGAAGGCTGCAGAGCTTGATAGTCTTTATCAAGCGATTGATAATGCTCTTGAAGTTGGCAATCAAGCAGAATTTGAGCGTTTAACTAGTAGTTTAAATGAAACGTAAGCTTTAAGGCCGAGACAAAAGTCCCGGCCTTTTTTATTAATAGTTTCTAAGAAAGTAAAGCAGATTTTTTATTTTGTTTATCGTTTCAACGTGAATACGGGTGTTTTCTTTCTTGCAGCTGGTGGATCACCAAAACTAAAGCCTTCTCCAAGTACTTCGTGCACATTGATGATTGAAATAAACGCATGTTTATCAATAGTTTCAATTAAAAATTTTATCTCTGCAATCTCTCGACTACCTACCACACAATAGATTATTTTTTTTCCGGCATTAGAATATGCCCCTTCACCTTTAATATAAGTGACACCTCGCTCCATCTGTTCCATGAGCTCATCTGCAATCAACTGGTGATAATCGGATACGATGATTAACCCTTTGGCAGAGTATGTTCCTTCTTGTACAAAATCAACGACACGACTGAAAACAAAAGCAGCAATTAGTGTATACATCATATGGACCACATCAATATAGATCAGAGATAGAAGCAAAACGATTACATCAAAAAATAACAATGATTTCCCCATAGTTAAACCCGATCTTTTTTCTAATATCCGAGCGATTATATCTGTTCCACCTGTTGTTCCTCCTGCACGATAAACTAGCCCACTACCGAGTCCGCCTGCAAATCCTGCTAAAAGCGCTGCAATTAATAGGTCGTTATTGACAGTGATATCAAGAGGAATTCGTTGCCATAACCAAAGATTAATAGAAAGGGACACAGTGCCCCAGATAGTGTAAAAAAAGCTACGGGAGCCTAATATCTTACCACCTAGTAAAATCAAAGGTATATTGATTAAAAGAGTTGAGTAAGCTGGATTAATGTTGAAAAGAGCTTTTAGAATGAGGGTAACACCGGTAACACCACCTTCAGCTAAGTTATTTTTTAGATTAAATGCTACTAAACCAAATGCATACAATCCTGTCCCGAAAAATATTAAGGTTAAATCTTTTATTCTAATCATTTTTCTCATGTAGTCACGTCCTTTTAAGCTTAGAATTAACTATCTCGATAGTATCATTGGCAAAACTTTTAGACAAGTTCTCTTTCTAATTTTAAGGATATTTGATAAGATAATAAGTGAGAGATCGTCCTTATATATTTAGCAGTCAGATTAATGTTGCTAAACTCGTTTAATGACAAAGAACTTATCAGAAAAGAGGAAGTTGATCATGGAGAAATTAAGCCTTAAGGCAGTCCAAGAAGAATTAGATACAAAACTTAATGTTGAAGAAATATCTAGTAGTTCTCCTTTTGAACAATTAGCTACATTATCGAATAATATTGATGAAATGACTGAGAATGTTACGCAAGAAATTGATAATTTTGCTGTTAGCCCTGAACTTAAAAGAGATACCAGACCAAAAAGTTTTGCAGAAATTTTAGAAAATATTAGTCAATCTATGGAGAAAATAGATGAAGAATCACTAGATACGGTGGCAAAAACGCCAACTAAAGAAGCTGAGTAATAAATGAGAGGAGAGTTGGAAATGATATCAATTGTTGTAGCAGGTTTTAAGGGGAAAATGGGCGCGACAGCGACTCAAATGGTGATTGATCATGACAATTTTAAATTGGTCGGTGTACTAGATCCGCATTCAAAAGAAGAGAATTTAAATGAAGTAGGGAACTATAGCCAAGTGGATGTGCCAGTTTTTCAAAAAAAAGAAGAGTTAATTGAATCAGTAAGACCTGATGTTTGGATTGATTTTACAATTCCTTCAGTCGCTTTTGAAAATACCAAATTCGCTTTGAGTCATAAAATTGCTCCGGTTGTTGGAACAACTGGTTTTTCTGAGGAAGAAGTGGCAGAGTTAATTACTTTGTCACGACAACAAGTGACAGGTGGGTTAATTGCACCCAATTTTGCAGTGGGAGCTGTTTTGATGATGGAGTTTTCTCAGAAAGCAGCCAAATATTTTCCCAATGTAGAAATTATAGAACTTCATCATGATAATAAATTAGATGCCCCAAGTGGAACAGCGATTAAAACGGCTGAGATGATTGCGGAAATTAGAAAACCACAAAATCAAGGTAATCCTGCAGAGGAAGAATTGATACCTGGCGCGAGAGGTGCAGATTATCAAGGGATGAAAATTCATAGTGTCCGATTACCAGGATTGATTGCTCATCAACAAGTTCAGTTTGGTAACCTCGGTGAAGGGCTCACGATTCGCCATGATTCTTATGATCGTAGTTCGTTTATGACAGGTGTAGCTTTGGGATGTGAAAAAGTGGTTAATCTGTCCGAATTAGTTTATGGGTTGGAAAATTTGTTATGATGTTAAAGGAATTACCCGTTGAGTTCCAACGTGCTATATCTCTAATTGAAGCTTTAGAAGCGTCTGGATTTGAAGCGTATTTTGTAGGTGGCAGTGTTAGAGATGCTTTACTTGGAAAAAAAATTCATGATGTGGATATTGCTACAAGTGCTTATCCAGAAGAAGTCAAGGCAATTTTTAAACGAACAGTTGATGTAGGGATTGAGCATGGGACTGTTTTGGTTTTGGATGGTGATGAGCAGTATGAAATTACTACTTTCCGTACTGAATCAACTTACCAAGATTATCGACGTCCTGATGAAGTGACCTTCGTTCGTAGTTTAACTGAGGATTTAAAACGCCGTGATTTTACAATTAATGCATTTGCAATGGGAATTGATGGCAAAGTGATTGATTTATTTAATGGGCTTGATGACTTAAAAAAAGGTTTGATCAAAGCAGTCGGTGATCCTTCTGAACGTTTCAATGAAGATGCTCTACGTATGATGAGAGCTCTGCGTTTTGCTAGTCAACTAGGTTTTGAAATCGAAACGGAGACTTACCAAGCAATAGTTACTCACCACCAATTATTAGAAAAAATTTCGATTGAACGTATTCAGATTGAATTTGTTAAGTTGATGCTCGGTGATCATCGAAGGAAAGGTCTTGTCCCGTTTAGTACAAGCGGATGTTCTGAATTTTGTCCGGGCTTCAGAGGGAAAACTACTGAATTAATAAAGTTAATAGAATTACCTGATAAGCCTATGACAAGTGAGGCGATGGTATGGTTAGTGACCTTATTCATTCTAGAAACACCTGAAAGAGAGTTACGAAATCAGCTAAGCCAGTGGAAATTATCGAATCAATTAAGCAAACTGGTAAGTGGGGCAATGGCCGGTCTGAGATATAGAATGCATCATTCTTGGACAAAAGAATGGCTCTATTTACTTGGCGCTGAAAAACTTATTTTAATTGAAGATACACTTCCATACTTTAATATCAAGAGTATGAAAGCTTCAGCATTAATGACCTACAAAGCCCTGCCTATTCATTCCATTCAGGAATTAGCTATTAACGGACAAGAGCTGTTGGCGGTTTCGGATTGCTCTCCTGGACCATGGATAGGGCAGTTATTGAGTGAATTGGAGACTGCTGTTGTAACTGGTGTACTTGAAAATAATCAATCTTGTTTATTGGCTTATACTCATCAAGTATTGGCTAAATATAAATAGTTTAGAAGGAAGGAGGAAAGACCTATACCTATTTATCTTGAAAAAGAACATTTGATTGAGGGAGATTCGTCTGCCCAAGCAATGGGTTCAGGTGATTTAGAAGTTTTAGCTACACCAGCTTTAGTAGCTTTTGCTGAAAATGCGTGTAAAGAACTAGCAAATCAATTTTTAATAATAGGTCAGACGACTGTTGGGACGGAAATTGTGCTTAGTCATCTGAAGGCTTCTAAAATTGGAGGTCATATTCAAGTGAAAGTTGAATTGACTGAACGAAGTTCTCGCAAATTAACTTATAATTTTGAAATTTTTGAGAATAAAGATTGTCTTGCACGTGGAAGTCATCAACGTGTAATCGTTGATATTAATAGGTTCATGAGCAAGTTAGATAATTAGAAAAAAACTGTGAAAAAATTAACAAAAAACAGTGCAAATATAAAAACTTTGTGATATAATGAACTTATAAAGAATAAAGGCATTAGCCAAAGGGAGAAATTACAAATGACTAAACAAATGACAGGTTTTAGATTTTATTTTAGAAACAGTGAAACATGGACTATTCAACGCGAACATATTGGTGATCTTTGGATTAAACATATTACAACAAGTTTTGGCCGTATTAATGGCGGAGATTTCCAAAAAATTAATCCATGCGAAGGATTAAAAATTGAAATATTTGAAGAAGCGGATCATGTTAAAACAGATGATATTAACCAAGGCGGGTTAGAATTAGGGATGTTTGAGCGTGCGTTGAAGTATGAAGATATTGAAAAAATGGTAATCATTTTTGATGATGGAAAAGAAGATTGGGTATACTTCCCTTACTTAGATAAAGGAACTCCTGGTCAAGAAGGACTAGACAATCAATATCAAACAACTAAAATCTCAAAAGATAAACACCTTTATATTGTGATTGATCCAGAAAAAACAGTTGATGATATTTATGGTGATAAATTTAAATAAATAACACTTATGAGGCGACCAAGTAATTGGTTGTCTTTTTTGTTTATACTGTAAATTCTTTGACTATAAAATGATAGTTTAGAAGTTACATTTTGGTCAGCAGTCACCTTGTGTCAAATTTCGTTATCTGTTAAAATGAATTGGATATAGAAAGAGTAGGTGCGCAACGAATGAAAGAACTTCGAGTCGATCATTTGACTAAAACATATGGTGAAAAGATGCTTTTCACAGATATCTCCTTTTTGATTCATACAAAGGACAAAATTGGCTTGATTGGTGTTAACGGAACCGGCAAAACAAGTCTTTTAAACATCCTAGCTGATAAAGATGGTGTAGATCAGGGAGAAATTAAGAAACCTCATGACTACCATATTAGTTATCTGTCTCAGGCAACTGATTTTGATGAAAATCTGACGGTGGCGGAAGCTGTTTTTGAAGGTGAATCTCCTTTGTTACAAGCTGTTAGACAGTATGAATTGGCATTAGTTAATTTGGCGGTAGACGGTGCTAATGAGGTGTATCAACAAGCTTATAGCAGAGCTGAAGAAATAATGAATAAAGAAGATGCTTGGTTGGCAGATACCAACGCTAAAACAATACTACATCAACTTGGAATTAATGAATTAAGCAAAACAATTGGTGAGCTTTCTGGTGGTCAAAGGAAGCGAGTTGGTTTAGCTCAAGTTTTAATTCAAGAACCAGATTTATTACTTTTAGATGAACCAACCAACCATTTGGATTACCAAGCAATCGAATGGCTTGAATCCTATTTGGCTCAATATAAGGGAGCTTTAGTGATGGTAACGCATGATCGCTATTTCTTAGATAAAGTGACTAATCGAATTTTTGAATTGTCTTTTGGTAAGCTTCATGAGTATAAAGGGAATTATCAGGCATACTTGATGGCTAAAGCAGAACGAGAGGAAACAGAGCGAGCTCAAGAACACAAGCGGAACCAATTATATAAACAGGAACTTGCTTGGATGAGAGCGGGTGTTAAGGCGCGTGGAACAAAGCAACAAGCAAGAATTGATCGTTTTCAAGACTTAAAAGGGGAACTAAATCAAATTGGGCAACAGGGTGAGATTGATATCTCTATAGGCAGTCAAAGGTTAGGTAAAAAAGTGTTGACTGTTAAGCATGGAGATTTTTCTATCGAAGGCAAGCAATTGCTTGCTGATTTTAATCTACTTGTTCAATCACGCGATAGGATTGGAATAACTGGTAAAAATGGTGCAGGTAAGTCAACTCTTTTAAATATTTTAGCAGGGCGTCTAGAGTTGTCTTCTGGAGTTTATGAAATTGGAGAAACTGTTCGTCTAGCTTATTATACTCAGGAAAACGAAGAGATAGACCCAAATATGCGAATGATTCAGTATCTGCAAGAGGCCGCGGAGCTAGTTAAACAAGCTGACGGTTCTGTTATTAGTATTGCCGAGATGCTCGAACGATTTCTTTTTCCTCGTTCGAGTCATGGGACAATTATTGGAAAATTATCAGGTGGTGAGAAACGTCGCTTGTTTTTACTTAAACTTCTAATAGCTCAACCAAATGTTCTCCTACTTGATGAACCTACAAATGATTTAGATATAGATACATTAACCGTTTTGGAAGATTATCTAGAACAATTTAATGGAGCAGTAATTGCTGTCAGCCATGATCGTTATTTTTTAGATAAAACAGTTGAAAAGTTGCTTGTTTTTCAAGGTAATGGTAAAATCATTGAGTATTTTGGGAGTATGTCTTCTTATTTACAAGAGTCTAAAAAAGAAGAGAACGAAATAAAAACGACTCCCAAAACTAAGACTGCGGAGAGCCAATCAAATATTAAACCTAAAAACAAATTAACGTATGCTGAACAAAAGGAATGGGAAACTATTGAGTCAGATATAGAAGTATTGGAATCGAAACTTGTAATGTTAGCTGAAGAGATGAATCATCAAGGCAGTGATTTTACTGCTCTACAGAAATTACAAGATGATGTAGGTCAAACAGAGCAGTTGTTGGAAGAGAAAATGAATCGTTGGGACTATCTTAGCGAATTTGTTTAAAAGAAGGAGAGAGATTATGGAGCAAGCATATCTGGATCTTGGTCAAAAAATTTTGACTGAAGGAGTTGAAAAATCAGATCGCACAGGAACAGGAACAAAGAGTGTTTTTGGTCATCAAATGCGCTTTGATTTAAGTCAAGGCTTTCCTTTGTTAACAACAAAGCGAGTTCCTTTTGGTTTAATTAAAAGTGAACTATTATGGTTTTTAAAAGGAGATACTAATATTCGTTTTCTCTTACAACATAATAATCATATTTGGGATGAATGGGCTTTTCAGCGCTATGTCAAAAGTGACGAATACGTGGGGCCTGATATGACTGATTTTGGGCGACGAGCAGTGACTGATGAAGCTTTTAATGAGGTTTACCAACAGGAATTAAGTACTTTTTGTCACCGAATTTTAAATGATAAGGAATTTGCTGAAAAATTCGGTGAGTTAGGAAATATTTATGGCTCCCAATGGCGTCATTGGCAGACCAGAACAGGCGAGACTATAGACCAAATTAGTGATGTAATTGAGATGATTAAAACTAATCCGGATTCGAGACGATTAATTGTATCAGCATGGAATCCAGAGGACGTTCCAACGATGGCATTGCCACCTTGTCACACGATGTTTCAATTTTATGTAGCAGATGGAAAGTTAAGTTGCCAACTTTATCAACGAAGTGCTGATGTTTTCTTAGGTGTACCTTTTAATATTGCAAGTTACGCATTACTAACACATTTAATCGCACATGAAACTGGGCTTGAAGTTGGAGAGTTTGTTCATACATTAGGAGATGCCCATTTATATAGTAATCACGATGAACAAATGATGACACAATTGAAGCGGGAAATAAGGGAATTCCCCAAATTAGTGTTAAATCATGAAAAAACATCCGTTTTTGATTTTGATGTTGAAGATATTATGGTGGAAGGGTACACCCCTCATCCATCAATAAAGGCACCAATTGCCGTTTAGTTGGGGATATTTTTAGGAGGATTTTTAATTATGTTAGCTGCGATATGGGCGCAAGATGAGAATGGGTTGATTGGAAAAGACGAGAAGTTACCTTGGCATTTACCAAATGATTTAGCCTTTTTCAAAAGTACAACTGAGAACAATACAATTGTGATGGGGAGAACGACATTTGAGGGAATGGGGAAACGTCCATTACCTAATCGTCGAACAATTGTCTTAACAAGTAATAATGACTATCACGCTGAAGGTGTCGAGATCATGCATTCTCGTCAAGAAGTACTTGATTATGCTGATTCATTTGAGGGAATAACCTTTATTACTGGTGGTGCAAAAGTTTATGAAGAGTTTTTGCCAGATTGCTCTGTTTTATACAGAACTGTTATACATGAAAGTTTTACTGGCGACACTTTTTTTCCTTTAGTAGATTGGGAAGAATGGACAATGATTAACATCAGTGAAGGTTTGGTTGATGAAAAGAATACAGTAAAACATTCATTTGAAACGTATCAAAGAAAAGCTAATTAACTTCTGTTAATCATAAAATGAGTGAAATCAAAAGAGGGGAGACATTTGTCTCACCCTCTTTTGATTTATGTGTAAAGTAAAATTGAAAAGTACATTAGACCGGCACCTAGCATGACAAAGACGTGCCATACAACATGCATAAATCTTACATTTTTCATGCTATAAAAGATTGCACCAACAGTATAAGAAACACCACCTAAGGCAAGTAAACTTGTTCCAACAGGTCCTAAACCTAAGTAAAGTGGTTTAAATGCGGCAAGACAAAGCCAGCCCATTATGATATAAATAATCACCGCTGAATTTCCTTTTTTTGCTAACCATATAGACTTATATACGACACCTAGTAAGGCCATTAACCAGATGACAATGAAGAGGGTCCAACCTAGCCAACCTTTAATAGTTAGTAAACAAAAAGGGGTATAGCTACCAGCTATAAGCAAATAAATAGAACTGTGATCAAATACTTGAAATACTTTTTTGGCTTTAGTAAAAATCAAACTGTGAAAAAGGGTCGAGGCAAGAAACAGTAATATCAACGTGGCCCCGTAAATTGCATATGCCACGACATGCATGGCAGATCCTAGTTTAGCACCCTTAACCAAGAGAATGACTAATCCAGCAATACTTAATCCCACACCAATTCCATGTGTAACAGCGTTTAATACTTCATTTACAATTAAGTATTTCTTTGAAAATAACGTGTTTTCCATAATTATCCACCTCTTTTAATGTCATAATGAGTGAAAATCGTAAGTTTATCTGTTATACTTAGTTTGTACGATATCTCTCTGATATCTATTCTACACGAATAATTTCTTTTTTTAAAGGATGGAGTATAAATATGTCAAAAGTAAAAATAGTCACTGATTCGTCATGTAACATGGAAGCGGGCATTGCTGAAAAGCTAAATATTGAAATAGTTTCTCTTTCAGTTATGATTGATGGAGTCATTCATCGTGATTCAGACTTATCAGGTAGCCAGTTTATGTCGATGATGGAAAACGCTAAGGCCTTACCTAAAACGAGCCAGCCACCAATAGGAGAATTTGTAGAGCTCTATGACGCATTAGGTGAAGACGGTAGTGCTATTATATCGATTCATATGACAGAATTAATTAGTGGGACTGTTAATACTGCGCAACAGGCTGCATCTTTATCTAAGAGTGATGTTACCGTTATTGATAGTACTTTTACGGACCAAGGCTTGTCTTTTCAAGTTATAGAAGCGGCTAAAATGGCCCAAGCAGGTAAATCAAAGGAAGAGATTATCGCAAAAGTAAAAGAAATTAAAGAAAATAGTTTATTATATATCGGTGTTGCATCGTTAGATAATTTAGTTAAAGGTGGAAGAATCAGTAGGGCCACAGGTGTTTTAGGTAACATTTTCAATATTCGTGTTATCATGCAGCTTTTGGATTCTGAATTAGTCACCTTAACAAAGGGGCGTGGAGCTAAAGCTTTCTATAAGTGGTTTGACGAATTGAAAGTTGAGTTAGCAAAAATGACTAATGTTAAGCAAATCGCAATTACGCATGCTGATGGAATTGAAACAGCCGAAAGGTTTAAAGATGGGTTACAGGAACTATTTCCGTCCATGCATATTCCTGTTTTAGATGCTTCATCAATTATTGCTACCCACACGGGAAAAGGCGCCTTTGCAGTAATGCTATACACTGAGTAGGATGTATTGAACAGATCACCTTGTGGGTCTGTTTTTTTTAATCATAACGTGGCAAATAGAATGGTTTTAAGATATAAGATACCAGTATAGGAGAGAAAATATGAAACTCTTTCATAGATATAAATATAACGTAGGTATATTAATAGTAGCCTGTGTGATTACTTTTATTGTTTTAGTAAACCTGATCCCTAAGGCTAAACCACTGTTAAATCAATCTAAAGTGACTGAAGGAACTAATCAAAAACAATTGCTCAATTTTGTGGCTATTGGAGATTCACTGACAGAAGGAGTTGGTGATACGACCGGTACAGGAGGGTATGTCCCATTATTGAAGCAGGCTCTTAGTGAAGAAACAGGGATTGACGCAATTCATGCAGATAATTTCGGTAAATCTGGCGACCGAAGTGATCAAATATTAAAACGAATTAAGAAGAATGAAGATATTCAAGACGCGTTAAAAGAGGCTGATTTTGTCACTCTCACAGCTGGTGGTAACGATTTGATGAAAGTGATTAAATCAGAATTTATGAATGATATTTCTTATGAGACATTTGATAAACCTCGAGAAAAGTTTAAAGAGCAATTATCGCTTTTAGTTGCTGAAATTCGCAAGTATAATTCGAAAGTTCCTATATACTTAATGGGGATTTATAACCCATTTTATTTAAGTTTTCAAGATATGAGTGAAATGCAAGATATTGTGACTCTATGGAATGATGGTGCAAAAGAAGCGATTAAAGGGGAAAAGAAGGTTTACTTTATTCCTATTAATGATTCTTTATACAAAGGTTTGAATGGTGAAATCGGAATAGGTAACGATGAAACTCAGTCAACAGGGTCATCCTCTACAAATTCAACTGAGACATCAATCAATAATTTGATTTCTGAAGTTGATAATTTTCATCCAAATAACTTAGGTTATCAAATCATGGCAAATAGCTTCAAGGAAGAAATGTTCGATACAAAAAAAGATTGGCTAGAAAAGTAGGGATAAAAAGATGAAAAAAGAAAAAAATGGGTCGAAAAAAAATAACCAGAAATCAGGCTCTATTAAAGGACTATTAAATAATCCTTGGAAGATCGCTTTTTTAGTTTTGATGGGAATTATCTTAGGGCTAGTTATTTTTGTTGGTACTCGAGTTATAACTGTTCGTGAGCCTCATTATAAAGCGACAGAGGAATCCATTAGCAGCAAACAAGAGGCAACGTTTCAAGTTCAGTTGAAAAAGCAGCAGGTTAATCAAATTATCAGTTACTATTTAAACGATTTTTTAAAAGATTCTGGTGTTCAATATGATTTTTATTTAGAAGACAGAGCTTTGTTAAATGGAACTTTTAAGGTTTTGGGAAATGATTTGCAGTTCTACTTGTACTTTGACCCTTATGTTACAGAAGATGGTAATGTGCAACTAAAAGCTAAAAGTTTATCTATAGGTAGCTTACCTTTACCGATTAGTGAGATTATGAAGTATGTTGCAAAAGATTTTGATGTGCCTAAATGGGTGGAGGTTTTGCCCAAGGAAAAAACAATTATTTTACATTTAAACGAATTTAAACTACAAAATGGAATGTTTGTTAAAGCTGAGAAAATCAATTTAATTGATGATGATATCAGATTTAATGTATACTTACCAATAGACAGCAATGAAACTAAAACGAAATAGGTGAATGTATGAAAAAAGAAACAGCAATTTTTGCTGGTGGGTGCTTTTGGTGTATGATTGAGCCTTTTGACCAGCAACCAGGCATTATTAGCGTTACCTCAGGCTATACAGGTGGCCATAAAGAAAACCCAACGTATGAAGAGGTTTGTAGTCATACAACTGGTCATACAGAAGCTATTGAAATTATTTTTGATTCAGAGGTTATGTCTTATGCAGATTTAGTTGAAATCTATTGGCAACAGACAGATCCAACAGATGCTTTCGGTCAGTTTCAGGATCGTGGCGATAGCTATCGAGCAGTTATATTTTATAAAAATGAGAGTCAAAAACAAATAGCCGAAGCAAGTAAGCGGGTTTTAGCGCAAAGCGGAAAGTTTTCTGATCCAATTGTAACAGCGATAGAGCCTGCTAAAATTTTTTTCAAAGCAGAAGATTATCATCAGGATTTTTATCGAAAAAACCCTGGTAGATACAAATTGGCTCATCAGACGCGTCAAAAATTCATTGATACGCATTGGGAGGAAAACAAGTGAGACGAAGTTTCTATCACTATGTCCTAACACTACGTGGACCAAGAATTAATGAGCCTGAAACAAAACTTGCTAATGCAATGGGTCTTGATATTCAATTTCCTAAACAGTCAGAAAGTTATAGTGAAATTAGTGATTATTTAGAATTAAGTACGAGTTATCTTGATAATATGGATATTTTTGACGAACTTTGGGAAAAATATTTAGAGCATAATTGATTATTAGCATAAAACAAATCACAACAAACAATAACATTTATTGTTTGTTGTTTTTATTTTATTCGGATTACTTCAGAAAAAATGATAATTCTTATAAGACAGTTTGTTTTGGGAGTGTTTTTTACAAAAAAGGAATTAATGAAAGCAATATATTAGGATTATTTCAATTGATTTTCATTTCCAATGTTACGAACAGATGTTTTTAAAGAGCTTAAAACAAAAATAAATCTTAATTTTTGTTTTAATAGCAATTTAGTTGTTACATATTTGTAAAAAACATGTTAAAATGTAATATGTGTTAACCTAAAAGAAATATTTTTTGGTCGTTTTACGTCCCACAGTGTGACAGTTAATGATCAAGTTATAAAATCACAATAAAGGGGGCGATAATAAATTAAAATGGTGGTTAATTGATGACAAACCTCCTCAATTATGAAATAATTAAATAACAAAAATGCATATGAAAAATGCAAGTATGAAAGAATTCCAGGGGGCTTATATGTGTGAGTAACAAACAAGGAAAGAAGAGATATTTGCCTAGCATTGATGGTTTAAGGGCTGTGGCCATTATTCTCGTTATTCTTTATCATTTTCAACTGCCATTTATTCAAGGCGGTTTTATTGGAGTAGATATATTTTTTGTTTTATCAGGGTATTTGATTACTAACAGTTTAATGATTGAATGGCATCAAGTGAAAAAATTTGATTTTAAACAATTTTGGGTTAAGCGAATACGACGCTTGGTACCTGCAGTCATTACATTGCTTAGTGTTGTTTTATTAATTTGTTTCATCTTATTTCCTAAAAGCTTTGAAAAAAGTTGGAGTGATGCAATTGCTGCATTATTTTATGTGAGCAATTGGTGGTATATATTTAAGAAAGTCCCTTACTTTGATTCCTTTGGAACACCCAGTCCGTTTAAACATTTATGGTCATTAGCGATCGAAGAACAATTCTATCTTCTTTGGCCTTTAGCTCTTTTTGGTTTACTCAAATGGTTAAAAAAACGCCAACATGTCTTAATAGCAATTATAACAGCAGGAGTTTTATCAGCTGGGTTGATGGCTATTTTATATGAACCAACAGCAATAGATCGTGTGTATTATGGTACCGATACACGTATTTTTACTATTTTAGCTGGTTGTGGCTTGGCATTCTTATGGCCATATTATTACTTAGAGGATAATTTTGGTCAAAGGGCTCAAAGAATTTTAGATAGTGCTGGGGGAGTTGCTCTAAGTGCACTTATTATCAGTGCTTTGGTCATAAATGAGTATCAAACATTTATGTATCGAGGAGGATTAGTGTTAATAGCTTTGTTTACAGTGATTCTTTTAGCAGTAATCGTGCATCCTTCAAGTAAACTAGGTCATTTTTTTGCTCATCCGATTTTAAACTGGATTGGAAAGAGGTCGTATAGTCTGTATTTATGGCACTATCCAGTGGTAGCATTAACCACGCCAGTGAAATTAATCGGAAAATTCCACATTGGCTTAGTTGCTATACAGCTCTTATTGATCATTGTTTTGGCAAATTTTTCTTATTTATGGATTGAAGAACCTATTAGAAAAGATGGATTAAAGAAAGGTTTTGAATCTTTAAAAAATGTCAGTAAAAATCAATTGTACTATCCTATAGGGTCTTTGGTAGCAATTTTTGTTCTTAGTTTAGGGATTTGGGGTACTAACTTTCTTTTGACGGAGAACGTTGAAAAAGCTAAACCAGTTATAACTAAAACAAGTGAAACAGCGCCTGTAAAAAAAGAAACATTAAAGCAGGCTTTGGCAATAGGGGATTCCATTATATTGGGAATTAAAGATCAGTTAATGGAGACAGTTCCTGGTATTGTGGTTGATGGCGAAGTTGGAAGACAATTAGTTGACGCAAAAAAAATAGTTGAAGACAAATACGCTGATTATAATCGCACGGATGCCGCGATTTTTATTGAATTAGGCTCTAACAGTCCGTTTAATACGAAGGATTTGTCAGCCTTCTTAGATTTATTTGATAAAGCACATGTCTTCATTATTAATACTCGTGTTCCACGCAATTGGGAAAGTGATGTTAATAATATGTTAGCAGATGCTGCAAAAAACAGAGATAATGTTATTCTTATTGATTGGTATAGTATTGCATTTCAAGCGCCTAGCTTGTTAGAAGGGGATGGTGTCCATCTTACAGAAGGTGATGGAAAAACGACATACATTAATCTTATTACCAATGAATTGAACAATTTCGATTTAAACTTACCGCCAAAAACGGAATCAAGTGATGAAAGTAAAACGGAATCGACTAGTGAAACGGAAACAAGTCAAACAACTGAGTAGCAAGTCAGAACTCTCTAACAGTAAAAAATTGGAGAGCTCTGACTTGTTATTTTTACATAGTATGAGATAATAAAAAAATAAATGATGATTTGGAGGGTACTTTTTGACTATATGGGAAAAATTTAAGCAAAATGACAGTCTCAGAAGAACCGTTGTCTTGCTGGTTATCTGTCTCGTACTATTTTTAATTAGGGAAATTATCAGTTTAATTTTATTGACATTCATTCTAACTTATTTAATCACTCGATTAGTTGGGGGGATTCATCAAAAGATTAAATTACCAAAGAAGATTATCGCCATAGGGATTTATGGGTTAATTGTGGTTTTCTTGTATTTTGCATTAACCATTTATGTTCCGAAATTAATCAACCAAACCTTCACGATGATTGAGTCACTATTCGCATTCTATCAGAAGCCGATGACTGATAATTCAGTTTTGGAATGGGTAAGTCAAAATATTAGTTTTAAAGAAATTAAAGATCAATTAACATCAGGTGTTAAGGTGGTTTTTGATTATGTTTCAAGTATTGGATCAATGGGAATGACATTTGTGATGTCCTTTGTTTTGAGTTTTTTCTTTTGTATCGAAGAAGAATGGGTCAAAAGTTTTAGTAAGCTATTTTTAACGAGTAAGATTAGTTGGTTTAGTCAAGATGTGGCCTATTTAGGTCGGAAGTTTGTTAATACGTTTGGTGTAGTGATCGAAGCACAGTTTATGATTGCATTGGTAAACACAGGATTAACAACACTTGGCCTATATATTATGGGCTTTCCACAGCTTTTAAGCTTAGCTCTAATGATTTTTATTTTTAGTCTAATTCCAGTTGCTGGAGTCATTATATCATGTATTCCTTTAGCACTTTTAGGTTATACAGTCGGTGGAATTCAAGATGTCATCTATGTTTTGATCATGATTGCAGTTATTCATATGTTGGAATCATATCTATTAAATCCTAAGTTAATGAGCAGTAAAACAGACTTACCGGTTTTTTTCATTTTTGTTATCTTAATGTTCTCTGAGAAGTTTTTTGGTGTTTGGGGATTAGTTATTGGTATTCCAGTTTTTGTATTTTTACTTGATTTATTAGAAGTGAAACCTAAAGAGAAACACAAAGTTCCTCTTCGAATAAAAAAATAAAGTGATTGTGCCAGTGCTGCTAAAATACGCTGGCTTTTTTGTTACTTAAAAAAATTTAAAAGATGATGGGAATTTTTCTATTGAAGAGTAGAATTTTTTTCAATTAAGGAGTACTATTAAATAGCGTTATTAATTCAATTGACATTCAGATGTATTTGAGCGTAAAAAACATAGAATTTTACTTAGGAGTGAAAAGCGTTTGGAAGTAGAAAAGGGTATATCAAAAAAATTAACATTTATTATGGCATTTGTGTGTGGTATTTCAATCGCGAGTCTGTATTACATTCAGCCTCTGGAAGGGATGGTTGCTTCTGAATTAGGTGTTAGTGTAGGTCAAATGGGGTTAGCACCTACCCTAAGTCAAATAGGCTATGCATTAGGGTTGCTTTTTATTGTCCCACTTGGTGATATATTTGAACGGAAAAAATTAATTATTTTAATGCTTAGTTTAGTAAGTGTTGTTCTAGCGTTAACAGGAATCATATCAAATTATTATGCATTGATGACACTAATGCTCATGATAGGTTTAACATCCATAATTCCTCAATTGATTATCCCATTTGCAGGTCAATTGGCTCACCCAAAAGAGCGAGGTTCTGTTTTGGGAACTGTTACTGGTGGTTTGTTAATCGGTATTTTATTGTCTCGAAGCTTCAGTGGATTTGTGGGTGCCTATCTCGGATGGCGAGCTGTTTATTATTGTGGTGTTGGGCTAGCAGTAATATTGATCGTTTTAGTCCTTGTTATTTTCCCTAAAAATACACCTGTTTCTCAATTGTCTTATAAGGAATTGATGCTCTCTTTACCTAAACTGTTCAACTCTCAAAGAACCGTCCGTGAAAGTGCCTTTAACGGATTCTTTATTTTTGGTGGTTTTAACGTATTTTGGTCGACATTAGTTTTTTATATGGAAAGTCCTACTTACAATTTGGGTTCAAAAGAAGTTGGATATATTGGTTTAGTCGGGGTTGTTGGCGCGTTAGCATCTGTATATATGGGAAAAGTAGCAGATCATAAAGGACCTCGCTTTGGTGTTGGCTTAGGAACCTTGATAGAAGGAATCTCATTCATTTTGCTACTTCTAATCGGACACCATTTTATTGGTTTGGTTGTAGGTGTTATTTTGTTAGATTTAGGTACGCAGAGTGCTCAGGTTTCCAATCAATCCCGAATTCAGGCTTTAGGTGATGAAAATCGTAGCCGTAATAATACTATTTTTATGTTTGCTTACTTTATTGGTGGAGCTACAGGCTCTTTGCTTGGCTCAATTGCATGGCAAATTGCTGGGTGGACAGGTGTCTGTCTTGTAGGAATGTGTTATCTAGGGTTAGGGTTGATCGGACACCATTTAATTTTTAAAGAAAAATAAACGTTGTAGCTCAATTTGATTATTGACTAAATACTTTAATCATCATAAGTGAAACCCATGCTATAATGATAATAAATAATCGAGGAGGTAAGTTCAGTTGAAGACAATTAAAATTGGTAACTCTGATGTATTAGCTTCTATCATTGGTGTTGGGACTAATGCAGTTGGTGGCCATAATTTGTATCCTAATTTGGATGAAGATGCAGGAAAAGACTTAATACGTTATGCACTTGACAATGGTATTACGTTAATTGATACGGCTTTTGCATACGGCAGAGGGCGCTCAGAAGAATTGGTAGGCGAAGTGGTCAAAGAATACTCTCGTGAACAGGTTGTTATTGCAACAAAGGCATCTCATTTACCTAATGGTACAGGACACTCTAATGATCCCGAATTTATTAGACAAGCGATTACTAATTCGTTGAAACGTCTTCAAACTAACTACCTAGATATTTTCTATCTTCATTTTCCAGATAAAGAGACACCGAAAGATGAAGCAGTCGCTGTATTAAATGAGTACAAACAAAAAGGAATTATTCGAGCGATTGGTGTTTCTAATTTTTCTTTGAGGCAGTTAAAAGAAGCGAATAAAGAAGGCTATGTCGATGTAGTTCAAGATGAATATAATTTGATTGCTAGACAAAATGAAAAAACAGTGATGGCTTACTGCAGTGAACACGGCATTTCTTACATTCCGTTTTTCCCTTTGGCGTCGGGATTATTGACTGGCAAATATCAAGCTGAGATTAATTTTCCAGAGAGCGATTTTAGAAGTAAGCAAGCTAACTTTCAAGGGGAGCGCTATCGGGAAATAGTCAAAAAAGTCAATTTATTACAACTTATTGCAAATAAATATCATGTTGAGATTACTCATATTGTTTTAAACTGGTACTTAAGACGGGCAGATATTTCAGCCATCATCCCTGGTGCTAAACGAGCAACACAGGTTGCTGATAATCTAAAAGCAATTAGTTTCGAACTTAATCAAGATGAACTAGCATTTATTGATCGAACCTTTTCATAAAAAAAGAAGTTGCATATTGCAACTTCTTTTTTCTCTTTACTCTCCAGCTAGGTCATAGTTTACACTTAATATTCAACTATTAGTTTATTAAGAGTTTTATGCTTGATATTCTTGTTTGTGTTAGGTATGATTGAGCTCTGACTAAAAAAGAAAGAAGGTTGGATATGTCCTTATTAATTAAAAAAATGGAAAATCATTTGGTAGCAGTTCTTGGGTCAATTGTGATGACAGTTATTATCGTCGCGACTCAATTATGGCAGCCTAAGCTACTCCAAAAAGTTTTAAATGCGGTAATGGCTGATGACAAGAGTAGAATTATTGAAGTGGGAATTACGCTTCTAATTGTAGCAGGTGTAGGTTTAATTGCCGGAATTATTAACACTATTTTGGCAGCGAAGGTGGCTCAGGAAGTTTCAGCAGATGTACGTGAAGAAGGATTTAAAAAAATCCAAACTTTCTCTTTCAGTAATATTGAGCGGTTTTCAACAGGAAATATTGTCGTACGTTTGACTAATGATATCACTCAAATTCAAACTCTAGTGATGTTAACGCTACAAACACTTCTAAGAATCCCTATATTATTTGTAGGTAGTTTTATTTTAGCGATGATGACTCTGCCACAATTATGGTGGATAATTATTGTCTTAGTTGTTTTAGTTTTAGTAATTGTGATGGCGGTTTTCAGTTTAATGGGGAAACATTTTGGTATGATTCAACAGTATCTAGATAGAGTCAACGGGATTGCGAAAGAAAATCTTGCAGGAATGAGAGTGGTAAAATCCTTTGTTCAGGAAGAAAATGAAACAAAACGATTTGGTGATATTAGTGAGAAATTAACGAAACATACTATTTCGGTCGGGAATTTATTTGCTGTTATGATTCCAACTTTTACTGTTATTTCAAGCTTAGCAATCGTTTTTGCCATTTATTTTTCTGCAGATTTGGCAACAAAGGATTTGGAAGTTATTGGGGCGATCGCGTCATTTATGAATTATTTAATGCAGATCATGATGTCTATCATTATTGGCGGAATGATGACAATGATGGCCTCGCGAGCAATGGTGTCACTTTCACGTATTAACGAAATTTTGAATACGGAGCCAGATATCACATTTGATCCAGATGCTTCTAAATTAATCACCAAAGGAGATGTGTCATTTAAAGATGTCACTTTTCAATATGAAGGAGAAGATCATCCTTCTTTAAAGCATGTATCTTTCGACGTTAAACACGGACAATCAATTGGAATCGTCGGGGCAACAGGTTCAGGAAAATCAACTTTAGCTCAACTAATTGCTCGAATGTATGACCCAACTGAAGGGGAAATCGAAATTGATCAGATTAATCTGAAAGAAACGAATAAAGAAAATCTTCGAGAATCAGTTGCTCTTGTTTTGCAAAAAGCCATTCTATTTTCTGGAACTATCGCAGATAATTTACGTCATGGGAAAAAGAATGCATCAGAAATTGAAATGGAGAGAGCCTCAAAAATTGCTCAAGCTAAAGAATTCATTGATCGTCAAATTGACGGTTATAATAGCGCAGTGGAGGAGCGTGGCGCCAACTTCTCCGGTGGTCAAAAACAACGGCTATCCATTTCTCGAGGTGTAATAGGAGAACCTAAAATACTAATTTTAGATGATAGTACCAGTGCTTTAGATGCTCGATCAGAAAAATTAGTTAAGGAAGCATTGAATTATGAGTTAAACACAACAACAACATTTATTATCGCTCAAAAAATTTCTTCTGTGGTTCAGGCGGATAAAATTTTGGTGTTAGATGAGGGAGAACTTGTGGCCATTGGGACTCATAAAGAATTAGTTCAAACTAGTGACGTATATCGAGAAATTTATGACACACAAAAAGGAAAAGAGGTGCTATAATTTATGAAAAAAAATCGAACACTTAATTTTTTCTGGCGTTATTTAAAAGAGTATAAATTTCAGCTCTTTATTATAATTATTGCCATAATTATTTCAACCTACCTTCAAGTTAAGGCACCAGAATATATCGGAAAAGCTTTAACTGAATTAGCAACCTATGCAGGAACTTATTTACATGTTGGCAAAGAAGCAGCGGACAAAGCTCCGTTTACGGATATTATTATCATATTAGTGATGTTGTACGCCATGAATTGGATTGCGATGTTTATTCAAAATCTCTTAATGGCAGGAGTCACAGGGAAATCAACTAATAGGATGCGGATTGATTTATTTAAAAAAATTGAACGATTATCTATTAAGTTTTTTGATGGCCATCAAGATGGAGAAATACTAAGCCGTTTTACTAGTGACTTGGATAATATTTCAAACACGATGAATCAAGCTTTGATTCAAGTGTTGACTAATGTTTCAATGATGATTGGTGTTTTAATCATGATGTTTAGACAAAACGTTCAGTTATCATTTGCAACGCTAGCTATGTCGCCAGTTGCGATTATTTTTGCAATCATCATAATTAAGCAGGCTCGTAAATATGTCAATCTTCAGCAAGACAACGTAGGTGAGCTGAATGCTTATATTGATGAAAAAATTTCAGGACAAAAGGTTATTATTACGAATGGTTTGGAAGAAGAAACTATAGAAGGCTTTCAATTTTTCAATAAAAAAGTAAAACAGGCTACCTTTAAGGGTCAAGTTTATTCTGGATTATTGTTCCCGACAATGCAAGGTCTGGCTCTTTTTAATACGGCAATTGTCATATTTTTCGGGAGTTGGTTAGTACTAGATGGGAGTATTGAGCGAGCAGCAGGTCTTGGATTAATTGTGATGTTTGTTCAGTACTCGCAACAGTTTTATATGCCTTTGACACAAATTTCGTCGCAATTTAGTATGTTACAATTAGCCTTTACAGGTGCCCGCCGTCTAAATGAAATCTTTGATGAGCAAGATGAAAGTGAGCGGTCAACGGCCACAGATATTGATGGTCTTCATGAATCGATTTATTTAAAAGATGTAGACTTTGCTTATGACACGGACAAACCTGTATTAAAGAAAGTAACTATGGGGGCTAAGAAAGGGCAGATGGTGGCATTAGTTGGACCTACTGGTTCCGGTAAAACAACTATCATGAACTTATTGAATCGCTTTTATAATGTTGATAACGGTGAAATTTTACTTGACGGTAAAGATATTCGCGAGATTACATTACCTAGTTTAAGATCACAAATAGGAATTGTGTTACAAGATTCCGTTCTCTTTACAGGGACCATCCGAGATAATATCTCCTTCGGTAAACCAGAGGCTACTGATGAAGAAATTTGGCATGCCGCCAAACAAGCAAACATTCATGAATTTATAATGACGTTGGAGAACGGCTATCAGACTGAGGTTAGCGATGAAAATAATTTGTTCAGTGTTGGCCAAAAGCAGCTGATAAGTATTGCTCGAACGATTATTACCAATCCTGACTTATTGATTTTAGATGAGGCTACTAGTAATGTTGACACTGTAACAGAAAGTCGGATTCAAAAAGCAATGGAGACAATTATCGCAGGTCGCACAAGCTTTGTTATCGCCCACCGTTTAAAAACAATTTTAAATGCAGATTATATTGTTGTCCTGCATCAAGGTGAGATTATTGAGGAAGGGACTCATGACGAGCTTCTTCATAAAAATGGCTTTTATGCCGAGCTCTACACGAATCAATTTGTATTTGAATAACTAAAAGAGTATCGCAATCCATTCAATTAATGTGGAGTTGCGATACTCTTTGTTACGCTAATTTTGATGAGCAGAAAATGGAAAGGGCACCTTCATACGTTTTACTAAGATTATTCCACCAGACAATTGACAAAGGCCTAAAATAAAGAAAATAATATGAAGAGGATTGATCGCCAAAAGCATCAAGCATTGAGTGGCAATCCAAAAGCATTGAATACTTCCCATTAAGCAATGGTAATAGGGGCCTTCTGGTTGTCTTTTTATGTTAACCCAGCCAGTCAGAATATTTCCTATACCAATGATAAAGAAAAGACATAAACCAGGAATAATAAAAGTACTGAAGGGTGAATTGACTAACATCGTTTCTTTGATTTTTAGAGCCACTCGCGCCCTTGAATCCAGAGCAAAGTAGCTACCGACTATCCCTCCGGTACCAATAAGGATATTTAACGTAATTAGAAATGGATTAAGAAACATTTGGATTTCCTCCGATTAGGTAATGTTTAGTGTCAATATATCATGTAATGACGATAGTGAATAGGGACTAAAGAATGATTTCGGCATCCAAAATAAAGAAAAAATGGTAAAATGATTGATTAGTTACAATTGAATAAAAGGAGAAAAGAATATGGTAGTTAAAATTGAGAATGAGCGAATTTACTTGCGAGAATTAACGCCTCAGGATATCCCTTCGTTAGCAGCTATTTTGAAAGACTCAGAGACGATGTACGCTTATGAGGCAAGCTTTACTGATGAGCAAGTAGTTGCTTGGTTAAAATGGAATCAAGAAAGTTACGAACAGAACGGTTTTGGACTTTGGGCTATAATTGACCGGCAGACAAATCAATTTGTTGGTCAGTGTGGAATTGTTTATTCTGAGGTGGAGGATGAAGAGTTGTTGGAAGTAGGTTATTTAATTAATCGACACTTCTGGAGGAAAGGCTATGCGAGCGAAGCAAGTCAGTTGTGTATCACATACGCAAAAGAAATGCTTAGAGCTAAAAAAATAGCTTCAATTATCAGAGATACTAACATAGCATCTCAAAAAGTAGCAAGAAAAAATCAAATGATTGTTATTAAAGAATTTACTAAAAATTATTCAGGGACACCAGTTAACCATCTTGTATATAGTCGAAATCTAAACTAAACCTGTGAAAAAAATAACAATTTATCGTTATTTTTTGTTATAATAGTAGGGTAACTATTAACACATGAAGAGCTTCTCTAATACTAAAAAGCAATTCATGAAATGAAGGAGTTAGTATAGATGGAATTTCCAGACAACCCATATGAGGAATTGAATCTTTACAGTAATTTTTCTCAAGCAGCTAAGTGTTTCCCAGCAACCCCGATTTACTTTGATGAAGAGCTTATTGGCTTCCCAGAATTAGGCTTGAAAACAACGTACCAGGAGGCCGAAGCAAGTATTGTGACACAAGCAAGTCGGTTAAGTCATTTAGGGATTAAAAAAGGTGACAAGGTTGTCATCTATAAATCACCAATGTTTGATACCTATATGTTAGCTGTTGCCATCAGCTATTTAGGCGCTGTTCCAATCATGATTTCCTATCATTTACCTGTACCGACATTGTCAATTATGTGCCAACGACTTGAAGAACCATGGCTTATCTATGATAAGGTGACAGGGAGTAGAGCACCAGAAGTGTCTAGCATTGAGCCGAGTAAGTTTATCGAATTAGAAAAGCTCAATCAATTAAAAGAGACTCCACTAGTCCCACAAGCTTATCTAAAACCTGATGAGATTTCGTATATGACTCATACATCTGGAACAACTGGTGTTCCTAAATTGATAGCACATTCAGCCCAATCAATGGGTTGGCGAACAAAATGGCAACGTAATGTATTTGATTTAATGCCAGAAAAACAATTGGTTGCTTTTCATATCTCACCAGTCCATTCACGATTTAATATCGGGATTTCTTCTTTGATGTCTAAAGGATTTCCACTTTTATGGATTGGCAATGCTGAAATAGATGCTGTCACAAACACGCTAACTCACTATCAACCTTATGCTTTAGAAACGCATCCTAATAATTTTGTTCAATGGAGCCGTTTAGCTAAGGAAAAACCAGAATTATTCGCTTCATTTAATTACTATCATTCAACATTTGATGCAATAAACAAAGGGACAATGGATATTTTCTTAAACGCATCATCAGCTGTGAAACCTGTTTTTATGCAAGTATATGGCCAAAGTGAGTGCGGACCAATGATTATGAGATTTCACACGTTGGAAAGTATTCAAACTCTAAATGCGCGGAATATGGGGATTGGGATGCCTGATTTAACAGAGGTACGTATTGTTGATCAAGAGGGACAAGAAGTTGCTGCAACAATTTCCGGAAATATTCAAATGTTATCAAAGGGAAGAGCTTTGACTTATTACCATGAAGACAATAGGTTTACTGAAAATACTTACGGCCCGTGGTGGGATAGTGGTGATTTTGGCTATAAAGATGAGCAAGGGGATTTATATCTACTTGATCGACAAGTTGATTTAATTAGTGACGTCGAAAGTACATTATTAATTGAAGATCGCTTACTGGATAAACTCGAATTCCTTGATGAAGTCGTGATTGT
Organism: Vagococcus sp. WN80Y; assembly: GCF_059621045.1. Lineage (NCBI taxonomy): Bacteria > Bacillati > Bacillota > Bacilli > Lactobacillales > Enterococcaceae > Vagococcus > Vagococcus sp. WN80Y. The sequence continues at coordinate 16,577 of NZ_JCAQHY010000161.1, read as the reverse complement.
TCGTGGCAAAAATGATGTTGCTCAACCAATTATTGCGGTTAACGCAGACTGTGAGATGGACTGGGATCGTTGGTGGCAGGCAATTGCAGATTTCCCTTTACTTAATGAGCCACTGTTATGTGCTTATGATGCAATTCCAAGAACTGCAACAATGAAAGTTCAGCGCTTAAAAATTGAAGAACAGTTAAAAATGAAGAACTAATTTATGTAAATAAGCTGCGGTGTAATGCGTAGCTTATTTGGGTTATTGTTATAGAAATGGATAAGTAATAAAAATAGGGCGAAGTAATGAGTTATTCTACTCATTGCTTCGCCTTTTAACAAGTTTATTTGCTAGCGTCTTCCATTGCTTTTTGTGCTAAGAGATTCAAGTAGTTCCAAGGTCGATCAAAATGTGGTTGGAAGAAAAAGTCACTAATTGCTAAATCTTCAATGGTCATTTTAGCTTGGATAGCTAGCGACAAAGTATTTGCCGATTGGGTAATGTCATATTTTGACATTAATTGTCCACCTAAAATTCGGTGAGTATCAGTATCGTAAACAAGCTTCATTTGAACGTTTTCAGTAGTAGGCATAAATTCAGGGCGATAATTATCTTCAAAGTAAGTAGCGCCGATTGATAATCCAAGTTGGCCAGCGCTGCTTTCAGTTAAACCTGTTGAACCAATATTTAAACCAAACAAATGCAAGCCAGATGTCCCTTGTGTTCCACGATAAGCCAAGGTTGGCTCCTTGATATTTTTCCCAACAAGCATCCCTTGACGGACCGCATTTGTTGCAAGCGGAATATAGTGGTAATCTTCTGTTGGGTTATAGTGAACGACCGCACTATCACCTGCGGCAAAAATATCAGGGTTACTTGTCCGCATATACTCATCAACGATAATCGCGCCAGAATCAATACGATCAACTTGTCCGGCTAATAAATCAGTCATTGGACGGAAGCCAATACATAGAATAACTAAGTCCGCCTCATAAACTGCCGCGGCTGTTTCGACACCTGTCACAGTTTTTCCGTCACCTAAAAAGGCAGAAACTTGTTGATTAAGTGCCAAAGTAATTCCTTCATTACGAAGTTGTGTTTCGATAACATCTGTAAATTCACGATCAAGATATTTGTTTAGAATTCGGTCTAAACCATCAATTAAAGTCACTTCTTTGCCTTTCATAGCGAAAGCTTCCACCAATTCAATTCCAATATACCCAGCACCAACAACTGTTATTTTTTTGGCAGTTTCAGCACGATTAATAATGTCTTTTGCTTGGTTAAAATTTTTACATAATAAAATGTTTTCCTGTTCAATTCCTGGTATAGGGGGGGTTAATGGCCAAGAACCTGTCGTTATCACTAATTTATCGTAAGAGTCTTCAGACTCTTCGCCAGTCTTTAAATTACGGACAATCAAAGTCTTATTCTTGGTATCAATTGATAGAACATCATGCTCCATGTGGATACGGGCACCTAAGCTGGCTAATTCTTCGGGATTAGAATAAAACAAACTGGAAGAATCTTTTACAACACCTCCAACGTAAAGAGCAATCCCACATGAAAGAAATGAGACATTGTCATTTCTTTCGTAAACAGTTACTTCAGCATCTGGAACCTCGTTCAATATATTTTTAACAGCTGATGTTCCAGCGTGAGTACATCCTACAACAATAACTTTCATACTGTTACCTCCTAAATAATAATTAGTTTAATTTTGTTACGTGTTTAATTTAACATATAGTTTCATGTGAAAATAGTTTGATGCTTGTGAATTTTAAAAGCTTTCTCACAAAAAATATAATTCACAAATTAGAAGGTAGTTCTCTTTGGTGCTAATTGGTTTTAGTTTCAATTTCACAATACAAATAAATTTTGACATACTGAATGTTCACATGACCAATTCACAATTGAGAATATAGTGAAGATGATTATCAATTAGATTATCGATGCAAGAAGGATAGTTGGGAGTTGGGGGATAGTTTAATGCGTGATATAATAAGGCAAATAAATAACAGTTATCAACCAAAAAGGAGAATACAATGATAAAGAAATTGACGTCTCAAAAAGAGTTACAAGATGTGTTAGATTTAACCGCTTACGCATTTAATTTTACTACAATTGAAGACCAGCAAGAAGGCTTCTTGAAATTATGGCAGCACTCAGATAATTGGGGGATTTTTGATAATGAGCAGTTGACTAGTCAGATTTTAGTCTTCCCTTTTCAGGTAAATATTTTTGGCCAATCTATGAAAATGGCCGGCATTGGCAATGTAGCCACGTATCCTGACTATCGAGGGGAAGGAGGCATAAACCAATTGTTTACAGCCATTTTCGAAGAGTTGAAGGAAAATGGCACTATTTTATCTTATCTAGCACCATTTTCTCAACCTTTTTATAGAAAATATGGATATGAAGCCATTTTCAGTACTCTAGAAACAACTATTAATCGTCGAGATATCACCCAACTAGGTAATGAAAAAGCTGGGAGTGTTCGACGAGTTGATAAAACTCTGAAAAAGTGGCAATTAATTGTGAAGAAACTGTATATTGAAACATTAGAAAAACGTACTGGTAGTGTCATACGAGAAGAGTGGTGGTGGGAGAATATGTTTGCTTACTCACCGAAAAATCACTTGGCTATTTGTTTTGATGACAATCAAAGACCTGTTGGTTATGTATTTTACGAAATGCTTCCTCGTGAAATGATTATCCATGAAGTCAGCTATCTGAATGGGTTTGCCATTCGAAAAATTGCAAGTTTTATCGCTTCTCATAACGGTACTTTTGAAACGTTCACCTGGAATACTACTTTATCGGAACAGATAAAACTATTATTTAAAGAATCACGATCAGTAGAGCAGAAGATTAATGAAGGAATGATGGTAAAGATCATCTCATTTGAAAGCTTTATTGATTTGTATCGTTTCAATGTTAAAAGCAAGCGATCAATCCTGTTGGCTGTAGAGGATCATAGCTCGTCTTGGAATCACGGTACTTGGCAACTAACAGTTGAAGGTGGCAAAGGAAGTGTCAGTTTGATTTCAGACGAACTATTGCCAGAAGCTGATTTTTCTGGCAGTGTTCAGGCATGGACACAAGTATTTTTAGGACGGGCAAGTCTGAAGTCACTTCTTTTTCTAGAGATAATAACATCTTCTATGAATTCTACTGAATCAATCTTAAGCGAGTTATTACCTGAAAGTAAGTTAGCTCTTCACGACTTCTTTTAAACTAAATCAGACAAAGAAGATTAGTCGTAATGTTCTAATTTTCTTTGTCAGCTTTTTTTGATTAAAAGCACTACAAAGAATCAAAAAATAACCAATTGCTTTATTGACAATGAGTCCGATTATCAGTATAGTATCAATGAGGGAATATAGGAGCTATCACCCATTTTTCGGGAATATAGCAAATGGCAGACTGGTTATAGCTGACAGTGAGAGGATTTTTAAATGAGAGCATCAGGTCAATTTAAAAAAGGGGCACTTGAAATGTGTGTCCTCTATTTAGTTCAAACCGAAGATCGTTATGGCTATGAACTTCGTGAGAGTGTCAATGAGTATATCCAAATTACTGAAGGAGCTCTTTATCCCGTTTTACGACGTCTAGTCAAGGATGGGTATTGTTTAACTTACACTAAACAATCCGCAGAAGGGCCATCTCGAAAATATTATCAAATTACTGAAGTGGGTAAAGCTTACTTGGGTGAATTAATAGCCGAGTGGGACGACTTCGTTTCAAGTATTAACCGATTGAGAAGGGAGAACTAAGATGAATCCAATTGAAGCTTATTTAGCTGAACTTAAGTCTTATTTTTCAGAATCTAATATGGCTGTTTATCAGGAATTAGAAGAAGATCTATTAGAAGAATTTCACCAATCTATTGCGGAAGGAAAAAGTGAAGAGGAAGCGGTCAGCAAGCTGTCGAAGCCTATTGATATTGCTAGCGATTTTTTCGCTGATAGGCGTTTTGAAACGGCTCAATCTGCTACTAGAGATGTAGTTCCAGAAGAAGAGGTTGAGGATGTTTTTAAAGAAGTGAGACGGCAACGTGTCAGTTTGATGGTTCATAAATCACTCCTTTTAACAAAAAAGTTAATGGTCGCCACACTACTATTGGTGAGTCTTTTTTTTGTGAGCTATATTGTACAAGAATTGTATTATGAGCATAATATTGCCCACATTCCAACAATATTATTACTACTAATAATTGGTTTACTTATTAATTTGTTCCCTAAACGCTCATTTATTAAAGGGGAAAAACGTTTAGTGTTAACAGGTCTTCTATCCTTATTCAGTTTGGGGTTATTAATTGAAGGTCTAATGACAGATAATCTTTTTTACCATGGGATATCTCATTATCAGGAAATCACTGCTGATGGGTATCAGGATTTGAGTTTTTCATTAGATTCTGATGCTCTTATTGAGATAACGACTTCTGAAGTTGGTCCAAAAGAACCTTTTCGTGTGCTACTAAATGGAAACTTTAAAAAGCAAGATATTAAAGCTCTTTCTAGCAATGAGGGCAAAAAAGATATTGAAATGTCTGTTGATAAAAAAAGTTTATTTAATCTTTTTACTCGAACAAAAGAATCTGAAATAGTTATCTTAATTCCAAAAGGAATGTTCTTCAATAAGTTTGAATTAGAGCTGCTTAAAGGTGATTTAAGATTGCTTCATATGGGAACGAAAGAACTTACGCTTAATTTAGTGGAAGGCGATATCTTTAGTAAGAATATTAGTGTTGCTAAAGGAACTATTCACAGTGAAAAAGGAGATATAGTTATTGAAGATTCTGACTTAAGTGCTCAAATTACCAATGTTGAGGGTAAGACAATCTTGACTCATTTAACAGGTGAATTAGCAATTGACGGAACTCATGGACATACTATTATAAAAGAGCAAGAATCAAATGAAGGAAATGTTAGAACAACTGATGGAAAAATTACGATTCAAGATTCTACATTCAAAGCACTTTCAACATTTTCTGAAAGTGGACAAAATGTTGTGGCTCGTACAACGGGGTTATTAACAATAGAGAGTGTTCGTGGCAAAATTGTTTCAGAAGCAAATGATGGGGAGCTGCAGAGTAAAAATGATAGTGGTGTAACGATTATCATTGATACAACTGGTATGCCAAGTCATGTTACAAGTCAAAGTGGTTTTATTAAATGGATTCACGATATTAAAAATCCAGTAAATTTTGATGCTTCAAGCAAAACAGGAGAAGTTCGTAATGGGGTTGAGAGAACTGATGAAGAAAAGAACGCTGAGGTTTCAATTCGCTCGATAAGCGGCGATATTAGAGTTATTAAAAAAGTGAATTAAGAAATTATATTCGTAATTTCAAACAAAAAGAGTAGCAACTTGGTAGAAAATTCTATTAAGTTGCTACTTTTTTTTGAAAAATGGTACACTTACTTCTAATGATAGCGTTTAAAAAAAGAGGAGGAATCACAAATGACATTGGAAGAAAGAATGAAAAATGGTGACTTGTACTGGGAAAGTGGCAATAAGTCTTTAGAAGATCAAGCATTTGAAAAAGTGATTGAAGATCAGCGCATGAATTGCAAAGAACTTGTTTTTGATTATAATCAGACGAGACCTAGTAACACAGAGCGAAAAAAACATCTTTTAGATGAATTATTAGGGAGCAGTGGCAAGTCTATTTGGATCGAATCGCCGGTTCATATGGCTTACGGAATCAATACTTTTATAGGAGATCATTTTTACGCAAACTTTAATTTGGTTTTAGTTGATGATGGAACAATTACGATCGGAAATCACGTTATGATTTCACCTAATGTAACAATCACAACAACAGGACATCCTATCCATCCAAAATATCGTCAAGGAGGGGGACAATTTTCACTACCTGTGGTCATAAAAAACGGGGTGTGGATTGGCTCAAATGTAACAATAATGCCAGGCATCACGATTGGGGAAAACTCTGTTATTGGGGCGGGGAGTGTTGTTACTAAAAATATTCCTGAGAATGTAGTTGCTTTCGGTAGTCCTTGTAAGGTCATTCGTAAAATTGATGAAAGGGATAAAGAATTTTACCATCAAAATAGAAAAATCAAACTAGACTAATTAAGCAGATGGGCAGAGTAGGAATGACAACTTAAAAATGATCGTATTAGCCCTAATTACCAAGACAGTAAGTAAAAATTATGCTAAAATTTATTTTTAACATAATTTTATGGGGGAAATGCAAGTGAAAATTATAGAGTATCAGGAGAAGTATCAGGAACAAGTAATTGCTTTAATTTTGAGGATTCAACAAGAAGAATTTCAAGTTCCCATTCTTTTGGAAGATCAACCTGATTTATTAAGAATTCCCACTGTTTATCAGCAACTAAAAGGGAATTTTTGGATAGCCATTGAGGATGAGCGGGTTGTTGGGACAATTGCATTGATTGATCTGGGGAACAGTAATGGGACCCTTCGCAAATTATTCGTTGAGCCAGCTTATCGTGGCAAACAAGGAACAGCTAAACAACTATTAAATGTTCTTTTTGACTGGTGCTATAGTGAAAGTATTAATCAATTATATTTAGGGACAACTGCTTTATTTAAGGCTGCTCATCGCTTTTATGAAAAAAATGGCTTTATTAGTATAAATAAAACAGATTTACCAACTAATTTTCCAGTTGTGGATGTGGATACTGTTTTTTTCCAACATACATTTTCTTAAAACTACTGCATATGAAGATGAATCCAAATTTTCATAACCATATAGCCAATCAAGATTAGCCAGAGTAAAAATAATAGCACAATTGCGATGTTAATATAAGGCTCATATTTTTTCAAAACTTTTTGCTCCTCGTTTTCTTTCTATTATACCAAAAAACACTCTTGATTTACATCAGTATTATGAATGAGAAATCTGACATAACTGTAAGTTTCGTTACTAAGAAAACACTATCAATTAAAATTTGAATCGGTTATAATTAAAATACGATTAAATTAGGGAGGTTTTTTTATGAAGCTTAAAACAGTTGGCGTACTCTCAAGCTTACTTGTCAGTTTATGTTTTGCTCATGTAGTAGTTGCTGCAACAGATACTAAGTTGGAAACAGGGTCTAGTGACATAACTATTATGACTGAAAGCACTAAGGTTGAAGAAAACGAGAAAAAATCAAAACTGGATTTAAGACCTACTTTTAATGTTAAGGCAATTGCTGCTGTTGTTGGTGCTAAAGGAACGATCAAATTAGAGCCCATTGAAAAAGTTTCTGACAATTCTGGCATCTTTAATATATCTGTTCAAGATTCATCTGTTATTTCTGCTGATAAAGAAGGAAATTGGCACGCTCTAAAAGCTGGAACAACCACTTTGACTTTAGATTATACGTATTCAGAATCTGCTTTAAAAGCAATTCAGACAGCTTATCCTGATCATGAGTTAACCAAAAATGAGATTGTACAGATGGTGACTGTAGAAGTGAAGGACGCTGACAAGAACATACTTGATATCACACCAGTATTTTTAGAAACAGATTTAAATAATTTAATGGTTAATGATTCAGGAACGATCAAAGTACAATCAATTGAAGGTGTCGATGTAACTGGACAATTTAAGCCGATTAATGCTGAAAATTCTATCATCTCTTTAGATGAATTTGGGAAATGGACTGCATTGAAAGGTGGTTCGTATTATCTGCCATTGGATTTTGTGTATTCCGATGAGACAATGGCTACTTTGAAGGCCAAGTTTCCTGATACAGAGTTCGTTTCTAAAGAAATTCTCCAAACTGTAAAAGTTACTATTTTTGATGGCTTGATTAGTTATCGGTTGTTTGTTAATCCGAGTGAAATTGCCGCCAAGGTTGGTGAAACGGGAAAAATTAACCTTGATCCAATAGGTGAAGTTGATAATTTGACAGCTAGTTTCAATATGACAGATAGCAAAGGGCTCATCGAAATTGACAAAGATGGTAATTGGAAAGCATTAAAAGCTGGTGAAACGAGCTTGACAGTTGTTGCAACTTTAACTGAGGAGAGTTTGAAAAGAATTAAAGAAAAGAATCCTAACAAAAAAGAGGAGCCCGCACCAGCAATCGCTCAACAGATTACTTTTAAAGTAACAGAAGGGATGTCTGGAAGTTCTTCTATAAAAGAAACACCGACAGCTAAGAAAAATCTTCCTAAAACTGGAAACAATGATAACTATAGCTATTCAATTGCTGGAGGTTCACTGATTTTAGGTTCAATTTATTTAGTCAGAAAACGTAAGGACCAAGAATAAAGTGCATTTCATCAAATTTGTTTGCAGCGTTTCTTATTTTGACAGCCATTTTTGATGGCGAATTCTAATGTTTGTTAACTATTGTTTGCTTAATTCTTATTAAAAAAATTGTATTGTGTCACGCCATGTGTGACATAAATTATAAAATCTCATGCTTATAATTTCATGATCTATCAGTAAGTAGTTGATTATCTTAGTTAAAACTGAACGATTTTCTAATTGATTTAAGATCCTCAAATCAATTAGAAAGGCCATTAAAAAAATGAGTAGTGTCACGTGTGTCGTGACAAAATATAACTCTCATACTAAAAATTACTTAGATTAATCAGTAGATGCTAGGCTGTTTTAGCTTGAAATAGAGTGATTAAAGGATAAATTTAAGATATCTGAATCGATTAAAAAACTAATAAAAAAACGAGTGCTGTCACACGTAGCGTGACACAAATTACAAATTTTATACTTAGAATTGCATAACTTATCAGTAAATATTTGATTGTTTTAACTTAAAACTGGGTATTCAAAGGATAAATTTAAGAGTCCTTAACCAATTAATAAACAAATAAAAAAAACGAGTAGTGTCACACATGGCGTGACAAACTTATAGGTGTTAATTACAAAAAAAGAAAAATCATTGTAGAATTAATTAGAAATAGTGAGCTTTGCATGCAATATGGCACTGTAAGAGAAAAAAGAAAATCAACTAAGCCTCTTAAGATCAATCGAGAGGTTATTTGTGCGTTCATTTTAAAAAAGGAAAAATTAAGAGACGACTTGTTAAAATTTAAGAATCTATTATAATAAAGGAGAACATAGAGGAGGAAGAGGATGAAATTAGGAATAATCTTAGAAACAAGTGAACATGAAAAAGCGTGGAATGCTTTTAGATTAGCTAATACGGCTTTGAAAAAAGGACATGTTGTCAAATTTTTCTTAATGGGCGAGGCAGTGGAATGTCCCGAAATAGTCTCAACAACTTTTGATGTAGTGACTCAATTAGAAGAATTTCTAACTCTTAAAGGAGAATTGTTAGCCTGTGGGACGTGTTTAACGTCTCGTAATAAAACTGATTTTGAGACATGCGATATTTCAACAATGTCAGATTGTTTAGCTATCATTGAGTGGGCCGATAAAATGCTGACTTTTTAAAAAAATAAAAACGCCAAGTCAGTTGACCTAGCGTTTTTTTTATGGAGATAAGCGGGATCGAACCGCTGACCTCTTGCATGCCATGCAAGCGCTCTCCCAGCTGAGCTATACCCCCAAAATAACTAATTACCATATTCTTAATAATTATAGCCAGTTTTATTGATGAAGTCAACTAGTAGTGGAAATCAGTTAGTGATTAAATAAGATAAAGGGGGGAACCAATTGACAAGTGATGAATTAATAGAGTTGCTACAAGCAGATTATATCATTAAGAAGATTTTAAGTATTATTGAAGAAAATGATCAGGCAACTCTTTATTTGTGTGCAGGTACAATTCGAAACTATGTGTGGGATCAATTGTCGCTGAATAAAGAGCGACAATTAACTGATATTGATATTGTTCTTTTTGATAAAAACATCAGTTACTATGAAACATGTTTGGTTCAACAACAATTAACTGATTCTTATCCTGAATTTGAATGGGAAGTAAAAAATCAAATTTATATGCACGGACATAATCCTGGAACTAAACCATATCGTAGTTTGGAGGAAGCCTTAGCTTCGTTTCCTGAAACGTGTACAGCTATAGCAATTAGGAAAAATAAAAATAGCTATGAACTTATTGCCCCTTATGGGATTACCGATTTAGTCAATCTCGAAGTTAGACCAACTCCTCATTTTTTAGGTAATCAAGATAGGTTAACTATTTACCAAAAGAGAATTAAAGATAAGCAATGGACAAAAAGATGGCCTGCGCTTAAGGTATTTCATTCAGAAAAATAAGTAAGTTTATTGGAGGAAAAAATGATATTAAAAAAACAATTTGAGAAGATGGCAACTGGTGCCATGTATGATGATTTAACAAAAGAGTTAGTTGAGTACCGACAACAGACTGTTATAAAAACGAATGAGTATAATCAAAGCTTTGGTCAGCCACCTGCTGCTAGAGTTGCTTTATTGACTAGTATTCTTGGGGGAGTGGGGGAGGCTGCGCATTTTGAACCTTCGTTTCGTTGTGAATTTGGGTGTAATATTTTTTTAGGGGAAAATTTTTACGCGAATTTTGACTGCATCATGTTAGATGGAGGAAAAATTACAATTGGGGACAATGTTCTTTTTGGTCCACGAGCAGGAATATTTACATCTAATCATGCTATTGATCCTATTGAACGCGCTCAAGGTGGTTGTTACGCAAAACCTGTTACGATTGGTGATAACGTATGGTTTGGTGCCAATGTCACTGTTAATCAAGGGGTTACGATTGGCGATAATACGGTGATAGGATCTGGCAGTGTTGTAACAAAAAATATTCCTGCTAATGTTGTTGCTGCAGGAGTACCATGTAAGGTAATTAGAGAAATCACTGAGAAAGATAGAACGAACTATTTGAAAGATGGATTATTACATTAATCGTCTAATGCGCTGTATTAGCGGGATGCAACGCTCTGTTGACAAAATCAAATTGAGTGGCAACTAATAAGTTCTTATGAAGCTCAGATGGCTGTGTTACGATTAATTTAATTGATTTCTACAGGAAAGTGAGGCGAATTATGTGAGCATACTCGCGAAAAAAATAAAGAGATTACGATTGGAGAAAAGCTTATCTCAGCAAGAACTGGCTCAATTATTAGCAGTTAGTAGGCAAACAATTTCCAAATGGGAATTAGATAAAAATATGCCTGATCTAGCGTATTTAATTGAAATGAGTCAGATTTTTGAGTGTTCACTAGACGATCTTGTCGGACTTTCTCAAAAAGTAGGCTTTTTCACAAAAATTGGGAAAGAAACTGATCAACTATTAGTGAAACGACAGTTAAAAAGAGCAAGTAATAAAGAAAAACAGAAAGAACTGGTCGATTTGCTAGTTACTGGAACTAGCTTCGTTGTCATGTTTCATGATAGTAACAAAGTAAATGTCTTAACTGATTACCCAAAACTTGCTGAGCTTGGTAATTGGAAGTACTTTAACCAGAAGCTTAGGCGCGGTGTTCTTAAAAGTTATCTAACTGAGGAGCAATTGAAAAAGGAACTGAATGAGATCTTCACACCTGATACATTTTCTGTCAGAGCTAATAACGACACAGTCTTTCCTTTTCCATTACCGCCGTTGTAAGTTATAATGGTCTTATCAAATTATTTTGAGAAAGTAAGAGGAATAACTGTGAAAAAACCTAAGAGAGTTTCATTATCCACTCAAATAGTCGAGGAATTAACTAAAAAAATTGAAACTGGTGATTGGCCAATTCAGACTAAAATCCCAACTGAGGCACAGTTGACTGAACAATTTGAGGTTAGCCGAAATACTGTTAGAGAGGCTTTACAATCGCTGATTCAGGCTGGGTTGCTAGATTCTAAGGCAGGAGATGGCACGTATGTCATTGCAACTAATAAATTTGAAGCTAACATGTACCATGAATTAGATAAGGTTGATTATCAAGAAATAGCTGAGGCACGTCAATTATTAGAAAAAAATTTGGCATTTTTAGCCGCTAAAAAAAGGACGACAGCTGATTTAATTGCTATGGAAGCAGCTTTGGCTAAGCGTAACAATCCTGAATTTGATTTAGAGGAACTTGCTTTAAAGGATATTGATTTTCATATTGAAATAGCGAAAGCCGCTCATAATTCAATTATGCTGGATGTTTATCAAAGTATTTCAAAATATTTATTTCAATTGATATTTGATCATATGAAGCAGGATGTCAGCTTCAATCATGAGGATTCTCAACAGCTTCATAATGATCTTTTCTTAGCGATAAAAGATCAGGATAGCAGAAAAGCTGAGACAATCGTCAGCCAAATAAGTTCATATTAAGGAGAAGCATTTACAGGCTTCTTTTTTTTGTTTCAAAAAATGATAAAAGAGATTGACAAAACCTTCTAATAGCAGTATCATTTAATTGTCCGATTGTCCTACAATTGAATTCTGGAGGAATTTTCATGAAACAAAATACAAAGCCTAAAGTCTCGCCATATTTGTTAATATTAGGAATTTTACTAATGGCCGCTAATTTAAGAGTACCCTTGACTTCAATAAGCCCATTAGTTAGTTTAATTAGCGAACAGCTACATATGGATTTAGGAATGGCAGGTATGATTACAACAACGCCTTTGTTGGCTTTCGCCATTTTTTCTACTGTTGCTCCTCTCACTGAGCGAAAGTTTGGAATGGAACGTGTCCTATTTGTGTCATTGCTTTTTATTACAGGTGGGATTTTTCTACGGTCAAGTGGAAGTCAACTAACTTTATTTGCTGGGACAATTATGATTGGGATTGGCATCGCCCATTGCAACGTGCTATTACCAAGTTTAATTAAACGGGATTTCAAAAAAAATCCTGGGTTATTAACAGGTCTATATTCTGTTACAATGAATACTTGTGGGGCGTTGGCATCAGGTATTAGTTTACCTCTCGTAACTAATTGGGGATTTACTTGGCAGAACTCACTGAAAGTTTGGAGTATTCTTGGACTAGTGGCATTGATAGTTTGGTTTCCTCAATTAAAAAATGATACAAAAATAAAAATAGAAACAGGGATGAATGAAAAAAACTCCCTTATGACGTCACCTTTAGCTTGGAAAATTAGTGTTTTTATGGGATTACAGTCCTTATTTTTTTATGTTGCTATTGCTTGGTTACCACAAATGTTGCTAGCTAAAAATATTGGGGAAGAAATTTCTGGTGTGATGTTATCGGTCTTGCAACTATTTTTAGTTCCAACGACATTTGTCGTGTCAATCATTGCTGGAAGGATGAGAGAGCAGGTCAAATTAACGATTATCGGTGTAGGAATTTTATTAATGGGTGTGTTGGGGCTGACTTTTTTTAATAGTGTCACGTTAAATTTTATCGCTGTTAGCCTGATTGGAGCAGGGTGTGGTTTTTGTTTTAGTTTGGCTATGATGTTTTTTAATTTAAGAACGAGAACATTTTCCGAGGCCGCACAACTATCGGGAATGGCACAGTCAATTGGTTATTTCTTAGCAAGTATCGGCCCATTCTTGTTTGGAATTATGTATGACGTAACTAACTCTTGGAATAGTACATATCTATCTTTGATACTATTATGCATACTATTATTAGGCGTAGGAATTTCCTCTGCAAAAGAGGGGCATGTTTAATTTAACTAAGCTCTACTCATATGCGCTTCTCACATAACATAGGTGAAATCAAACAAGGGTGAGACTTATTGTCCCACCCTTGTTAATGTCCAGTTTTCTCATAAATAACTGTTATATTATTCTTTATCAGTAGTATCTGATATAATTTCCGGTTGCCTCAATGATTTGTTTTTTGATAAGGCGAATCGATAGGCCTCCATATAAAGATCAAATTTTTCAGCTATCGACAATGTACTGCTCGAGGAAGAGACAACGGCTAAAGCAAATTGCTCCGGGGAAATGTGCACAATACTCACCTCAATTTCTGGTCTAATATTAAAAATAAAGACTAGTCGTTAGGACTAGTCATGTGTTCTCAAATAGATTAATTTTTTCAAATAATTGGTTTTAACAAGCAAACGAGCTAAGAAAAATTGTTGTATGAATAAGCTTATGGCCAAAATCACCATAATGTAAAATGATAATTGAGACGGGCTAAATCCATAGACAATTAAGCTAACGATTAGTCCACTACTAAAAATCATCGTTGACGAAGTTAAAAATGACTGTGTGTATTGACCAAATAGTTTGACTTTTGCTACAAATGTTTGATAATCGTCTTTTATATTCTTAATAAAAAGTAATCGCTCCAAATTTTGATACCCATCATTCGCTTTCAAGCGGTAGGCGAGAGATGAAAATAGGATAATCCCTAACAAATAAATTGAAACTGCTATGTTAATCATGATTCATCACTCCGTTCGGCCTTTATGCCATTCTATCTATAATTAAATGTTAGCACTTACCTTGGGAGATATCAACTAATAGGTATTGAAGAAAATAAGAAGTATTTAAGACTATACCTTTAATAATAACAGTTAGATCGAAAAATTAATTCAATTTATCTACCACTTTTTTAGGTAATTTACTCACCGAAATTTCTTCATAAGAACGAACATTCTGCCCTTTTGTGATAAGTTTTAAATAGACATTGGGTTCTATTTTTATTCCGAAAGACGTGTAGCCAATAACTCGAGATTTTCCATCCTGATCATACCCGGTTGTTATGTAAGCAAAGTTATCTTTGCCATTTGACGCATCTTTATATGTTTCAGCATAGGTGTCAGTCGTTTTGACATAGAGGGTCGAATTAGAAACAAGTGGATTGAGCAGATCAATCGTTGTTGCAACGTTTGAAGTCTTATTCCGTGTTAATAATGGTGAAACTATAACCGAAATTATCAGTACTAATACTATCACTCCTAATACTATCATGTTCTTTTTCATGTTGATAATCGCTCCTTAATTAGATGATTTTAATAGTATTATACGTGATAATAGAAAAAATAGCCTTGTCCTTCTGCAAAATCAAACTAACATTTTTGTCACATAGAAGCTTAATTTTAATTGGTTGTCTATCAAGTAATTAAAATTGTCTTTATCGCTGTAACTCGACTCTGCTATAATGGAGATGTAAAGTAAATGAACAGAGTCATAAGAAAAGGAGTTAGTAGGATGCTGCCAGAAGAAAAAGAGGTCATTCAAGTCCAAATTAACTTAGTGAGACAAGAGTTAGAGGTCGATTTTGTAGGAATGGCGTTAGGAACGACTCATTCACCCAACCTTACAACTGATATTAAGTGGCGTTACGTTAGTGGAAATTTGAGTCAACGCTACAAAAAAATTGTCTTACAAGTAGGTTATGGCTTCGCAGGTATCGTCTGGCAAACGGGTCGTCAATTAATTGAGCAAAACTTGGAATTAAAGACGGCTGAAGAATTATTAAACTACCCAATTGCTATTGCAGAGGAGTTAAAAAGTGTCAGTGTTATCCCAATCATGAGAGAAGAAGAAATCTTAGCGGTTTTATTGGTAGGGTATCGTCAGGTAACACAGATAGACGGGAAGCAGAGTATCCTTTTAGAACAAATTGCTGACAATTTAGCTCAGTCGTTAATTGAGGAACAGGAGATACGTTGATGATAAATTTTAAGCTATTAGCTGAAAAGGTAAGTGATAGTCTATTTATTATTGAAATGGGGCAGATAGTCTATACTAATCCAGCCGCCCTAAACCTACTTACTCGCTATCAATTTGATTTAGAAAAAGTGCTGGATGTCTGCGAAGCGCAAGGGTGTGCGCTTCATTCAATGATGGCTGTGTGCCAAAATTGTGAGGTTAAAGCAACGTTTGATCCACAAGCCTTTTCTTTAATCTTGGCGACTAAAAAGGGAGAACAAGAATCTTTTAGTGCAAGTTATAATCGTTTAACTGAGACTATCTTCGCTTTAAGTATCAGAAATTTAACAGATCAAACAAAGACTGATAATCTTTTTCAACAAAAAAAATTGGTAGCCTATGTCAGTCAAGCTCATGAAAAAGAACGTAAAAAAATTGCTCAAGATCTACACGATAGCCTCGCCCAACGAGTCTTTAGCACCTTGTTGGAAACACGTAAAATAAAACGAGACTATCTAGAGATATCTGAGCTTGGGGAGAAACTGCAAGCTATCGAACAGCAGCTAATCACAACGTTACATGAGATTAAAACCATGGCTCTTGATTTGAGACCTTCAGCTTTAGACGATTTGGGTCTAACTTCGGCTGTTACGATGTTAATTAATCGATTAGGGGAAACCACAGGAATTGAGATTAATTTTATTTCTCACCTCATTCACGATCGTTTTTCTGAAGCCATTGAAATCACTTTATTCCGAGTTCTTCAAGAAGCTGTGATGAATGCGATAAAATATGCAAAAGTTGAAATAATTGACGTTCTGTTAGTTGAAAAAGAACAAACGTTAGTGTTGGAAATACTCGATCAAGGGGTAGGTTTTGACACTGCGTCTCCAAAGATCCAAGGAACTGGCATGGGCCTTTTACATATGGAAGAACGACTTCAAGCAATTGGTGGTCAGCTGGGGATCGCCTCATCAAATGAAGGGACACAGATAAAAGTCAGTGTACCGATTAATTAAGCCAGCTATAAAAAGGTCAAGTAAAAACTGAACTATTTTAAAATTGTTTGTTGTGATTTTTAATGCAACATAAATAAACCTAGAGAAGAATACAAATTTTTTCTAGGTATCT
>NZ_JCAQHY010000160.1:0-69523 GCF_059621045.1 Vagococcus sp. WN80Y | reverse complement strand
CTCTCTGATTGGGTTTTGTCACTTTAATCATATCAAGGAACGCTATTTTTGTGTACCCTAAAACGCAAAAAAGGGGGGATAAAAGCAGATTAATTATCTACTTATGTCCCAACCTCTTTGTTTTAACGTATATTATGTGACAAACGCACTCCAAAAGTCTGCTCTCTCGGCAATTTCTCAAAACCCGAACAATCGAAATTACCAATTGTTCGGGTTTTTCGAGATTGCTCGGAGCAAAACGATTTTATGTCCCAGCTTCCCTGCTTAAATCCCTAATCAATACCGAGTCTTTTCTTATTCTTCTAATGAGAGTGTTTCAAATTCTAATTGTCCATCAGAAACGGTCACAATCACTCGACTTTTCGGTCCAACACGACCAGACACGATTTCTTTAGCTAATGGTGTTTCAACCTCACGTGTCAAGAAACGTTTAATTGGACGAGCCCCATAAATCGGATCATACGCCTTATCGGCAATCCAATCCTTAGCTGACTCAGAAATACTTAACTCAATTTCTTGATAAGCAAGACGAGTAGATAAATCGCGAGTCATCTTGACAATAATACTTTTCACATTTTCCAAACTCAATGGCGTAAAGAGTATCGTATCATCAATCCGATTTAAAAACTCTGGTTTAAAGTGCGCTTGTAACAATCTCATAACTTGATCATTTGTCTCCTCTGGAATATGTCCATCTTCAGACACTCCTTCTAACAAGAGCTGAGATCCAATGTTACTCGTCATTATTAGCACAGTGTTTTTAAAATCAACAATCCGCCCCTTAGAATCTGTCAAACGACCGTCATCTAAGACCTGTAATAAAATATTGAAAACATCTGGATGTGCTTTTTCAATCTCATCCAATAATACAATCGTGTAAGGACTACGACGAACAGCTTCTGTTAACTGCCCACCTTCTTCATAGCCAATGTATCCTGGAGGTGCTCCAACAAGGCGAGACACACTGTGTTTTTCCATGTACTCACTCATGTCAATCCGAACCATATGCTCTTCCGAATCAAACAAATCCTCTGCTAAAGCCTTAGCCAACTCAGTTTTCCCTACACCTGTTGGTCCCAAAAATAAGAAAGACCCAAGCGGACGATTAGGATCTTGTAAACCAGCTCGTGAACGAATCACTGCATCAGAAACTGCGTCAACAGCCTCATCCTGTCCGATAACTCGTTGATGTAAGGTTTCATTCAATCGTAAGATTTTATCCCGTTCACCCTCGACCAACTTCGCTACTGGAATACCAGTCATTCTTCCTACGACCAATGAAATTTCATTCTCGGTCACAGATTCCTGAACCAAGCGATTATCAGAAGCTTCATTTTTAGCTTCCAATTCCTTTAATTCACTTTCCAATTGTGGAATAGTTCCGTGACGTAAAACTGCTGCCTCTTCCAAATCATAATTATTTTCAGCTTCTTCTAAGGCATGACGTGCAGTATCTAACTCTTCACGCTTCGAGCTTACACGGTTAACCTCTTCTTTTTCTGTTTCCCAACGCATCTTCATTGCATTAGTTTCTTCACGCAATTCAGCTAACTCTTCTTGAAGCATTTCTAAACGCTTCTTACTTGCATCATCGTGTTCTTTTTTCAAAGCAGCTTCTTCAATTTCTAACTGCATCAAACGACGTGTCACCTGATCTAACTCTGTCGGCATCGAATTCATCTCAACACGAATCGTTGCACAAGCCTCATCAACCAAATCGATGGCTTTATCCGGTAAAAAACGATCAGTAATATAACGATTCGAAAGTGTGGCAGCAGCTACCAAAGCGTTGTCATGAATATTAACTCCATGGTGAATTTCAAACCGCTCCTTCAAACCACGCAAGATACTAATCGTATCCTCTACTGTCGGCTCTTTAACTAATACACGTTGGAAACGGCGCTCCAAAGCTTTGTCCTTTTCCATATATTGCTGATATTCATCCAAAGTTGTGGCACCAATACAATGCAACTCGCCACGAGCTAACATCGGTTTCAATAAATTACCGGCATCCATACTACCTTCAGTCTTACCAGCCCCCACGATATTATGAATTTCATCAATAAAGAGAATAATTCGTCCATCGCTCTTCTTGACTTCTTTTAAAACAGCCTTCAATCGCTCTTCAAATTCACCACGGAATTTAGCTCCGGCAATTAAAGCCCCCATATCAAGTGAAAAAATGGTTTTATCCTTAAGATTTTCTGGCACATCTTTTCTAACAATCCGTTGGGCTAACCCTTCAATAATAGCCGTTTTACCAACACCGGGCTCACCTATTAAGACTGGATTATTTTTCGTTTTACGAGATAGAATTCGAATAACGTCACGAATTTCCTCATCACGACCAATAATTGGATCTTGTTTACCACTCTTAACAGCTTTATTCAAATCAATACCGTATTTTTCTAACGCTTTATATTGCTCCTCTTGATTTTGGGACGTCACACGATCGCCTCCTCTTAACTCTTCAATTGACTGACGTAACGCTTTCTCTTTCAATCCTTGCGAAACTAGAAACTTGGTCAAAGAGTAATTTTTCAATTTCATCAACGCAAGTAAAACAATCTCTGTTGCTAAATATTCATCTCCGAAGCTCTCTCTTAATTTATCTGCTTCCTGCAATAAATTAAAAAGATTTTGGCTCAAGCCCTGACCATACTGAACATTACCTTCAATTACAGGCAGTTTATCAAGCGCTTCATCAACCTCTCTCACAAAAGCATCCATTGGAATGCCCGCTTCCTGATAAAATTGATAAGCAAAATGGTCTGGTTGAAGAAATACTTTCCACAAATGCGCAATGTCTATTTCTTGATGTCGACGAGTCACAGCTACCTGTTGAGCAGCAGCAATCGCCTCTTGTAAAGTTGTTGTCATTTTTTCGATATTCATTTTATCGACCTCCTAATTAAAGGTTAATTTGTTTAAAGAATTCATATCTCTTTAAACATCATCACATTTATTATTATACCCTTTTGGTCAAAATTGGTCAAAGAATAACCATTGAATTTATAAAAAAAGATGAATCACAGTAGCTGATTATAGCCACCATGATTCATCTTTTACTGACAGACACTTAAAAGGTTTAGTCGAACCCCTCATCCATCAAATATCCTTCTGCTTGTTCTTTTGTCTTAAAAACCGCCTCTACCGCGCCACTTGACATTAAAACGGTCCACATATAATTCGTATATTGCAAGGTTAATGTATCACCATTGGCATCGCCCCACGTTTCCTCATAACCTTCTTCGTAACCGTCCTCAGTCAGCCGAAGATAAGCGATTGCCTCTTTGACCAATGTCTCAATTTCTTCCTTAGTCGCATCTCTAACCGATACATAGCCATCTTTAGTTTCTTCCTTTGGTAAATAACCCGCGAAAATAAAGGCATTGGCACTTTTAGGGTGTAGATATTTGACGACTGTTGTTTTGGGCACGGCACTCTCTTCGAAATGGTAATTTAACCGATTCATTGATACAGACTGAGCACGTAACTCAGGAAAATGATCAAATAATTCTTTCTTTTCTTCAAATGATAACATGGTTCTCCTCCTAATATAAAACAACTCTAAGTCTTTGTTTCTTTTAATTCCTGTATCTCCTCTTTAAGCTCCTGTTCTTTGTTTCGAGCAACAAAAAACAGACCAAGTAAAACAGGAATAACGTATGTTCCAAAACGATATAATAATAACCCTGATGCCGCATCAACTTTTCCGACTAAAGGACTGAATAATAAGACAAAAATGAAATCAAATGAGCCAATCCCTGCTGGACTAGGAATTACACCACCAACAACTGAGGCCATTGCCACAAGTGACAGACATAAAACTAATGACAATTGATGCCCATCTTGAAATATCACATATGTCATTAAATACCATGGAATTAATTTCAACACATTCACGCCTACTAGCTTCAGAACATTCCAGCGATCCGTCATAATTTCTCGAACAGTCTCTCTAAGTGACACAATTTGCTCATTAAATGAATTAACTTTTCCTTGACCTTTTTCTGACTTAAATAAACTATTAGCAACCTTCATAAGCCATTGATGGAAACGTTGATTGGCCGAAGCTAAAAACAAAATCAAAACAATTAAACTAGTCACAGCTAACCCAACTATCACAACTGGAATCATATAAGGCATTTCAACAATTAGCGTAGAAAACGAAAAAAGTACCCCTATAAAGCTAATTACGATCACACCAAGCTTATACAGCATCATATGAATCGAAGTCACGCCCATTCCCTGTGAGGTAGTTAACCCTCTCTGCCTAAAATACATCACCTCAGCCACTAAGGTTCCTGCTCCAAAAGTGATTACCCGATAAAAAGCTGGATAACAAAAAGCAAAAAATCCATAATAAAAAGGCAATTCTAAGTTGAAAGGTGCCACGATTTGACGATAATTATACTCTTCAACACATAAAAAAAGTAGGCCTAATCCTGTCACACCAAGCAAAACACCAGGTTTAGTCTTTCCAATTTGTTGAAATATCTCTCCTAATGAATTCTTCATAATGAATAGAATAACTCCGATAATAACGATCATTACGAGAAGATTTAACAACAACTTCCCCTTTGAATGCTTCTCCATCACTAGCCCCCTTCATAAAGTCTAACGACTCATTATAGTCATTTTACCAGATTATGTTCAAACTACCTAAATAAATACTAATAGAGGTTGGAACTTATGCCCCAACCTCTAATTTGATTAGACAAGCCTCACTTAAGCTTGCTCTTCGTTAATACGAGCAATTTCAACGATCACATCCGTTGCTTTTTCCATACTCTCCACCGCAACATACTCGAAACGACCATGCATATTTTCACCACCAGCAAAAATATTAGGTGTAGGAATTCCCATATAAGAAATTTTCGAGCCATCAGTACCACCGCGAACAGGTTCTGTATTTGGCTCAATCCCCAACTTAACCATTGCCGCTTTAGCTAACTCAATAATACTCATGTCCTTCTCAATAATATCACGCATATTATAGTACTGATCATAAAGATTAATCTTAATACGCTCTTCATCAAAACGACTATTAATTTTTTCTTGAATTGTTGTAATTAATGCCTTGCGCGCTTCAAATTTTTCCCGATCATGATCACGAATAATGTAACTCATTGTTGCCTCTTCTACATTACCATTCATTCCCATCAAATGGAAAAAACCTTCATATCCACTTGTTTTTTCAGGAACCTCTGCTTTCGGTAACCCTTCATTAAATTCGATCGCTAGCGCTAAAGCGCTAATCATTGTATCCTTTGCTGTCCCCGGATGAACATTTTTGCCTTGAATCGTAATATCAGCTTGAGCAGCGCTAAAGGTTTCAAATTGCAATTCTCCTACAGGCCCACCATCCATTGTATAAGCAAAATCAACGTCAAAGGCCTCTGCATCAAAATGATTGGCGCCAGTTCCAATTTCCTCATCTGGCCCAAAAGCGACTTTAATTTTTCCATGTTTAATTGATGAATCATTAATCAAAATTTCCATCGCAGTCATAATTTCTGCAATTCCTGATTTATCATCTGCCCCTAATAATGTAGAACCATCTGTAGTAATCAATGTTTGACCTTGATAGTTAGCCAAATTCGGAAAATCTTTGACAGTCAATTTGAATTTGCCTTCTTTATCTAACGCAATATCCGATTCTCCATCATAGTTTTCAACAAACTGAGGATTAACTCCCACCGCATTAAAATCAGCTGTATCCATATGAGCAATAAAGCCGATACTTCGAACTGTTTCCTTCTCTGTATTACTTGGAAGTTCAGCAGTCACAAAACCATTTTTCTCATTGTAGTTTACATTAGACATACCAATGTCGTTTAATTCTGCCACTAAGGTTTGGGCAAATTCTACCTGAGTTTGAGTTGATGGAATCGTTGCACTTGCGCCATTAGACCGTGTTTCAGTTTTAACATAACGAATAAATCGAGGAACTAAATTTTTATACATAAGATACTCTCCTTTTA
The DNA here is from genome assembly GCF_059621045.1 of Vagococcus sp. WN80Y. Lineage (NCBI taxonomy): Bacteria > Bacillati > Bacillota > Bacilli > Lactobacillales > Enterococcaceae > Vagococcus > Vagococcus sp. WN80Y. The sequence continues at coordinate 63,536 of NZ_JCAQHY010000160.1, read as the reverse complement.
TTTGAGGGGAAATCCCCTTGATTGGGTTCAAATAATCCTTTTTTAATTAATAGTAGCGAAAAGGATTGGTATTTTCAGTTGATTCAATGAATGTGACATCCCACCCGTTCTCTGCTTTCCAGGTTTCAAACAATGCCAAGAAACGAGGCTGACACAATACCTCAATGTGATGCCCTGGATCAATGACAGATAACCCCTCAGCAATCATATCATGAGCTGTATGATAGTAGATATCACCAGTGATATAGACATCAGCTTCTGCCTTGATAGCATCACGGAAAAATTTCTCACCACTTCCGCCACAGATAGCCACTCGCTTAACTAACTTATCAGTCGTATTTGAAACCAAACGTAAACCATCCAACGCAAATGTCTCCTTAACCTTTTGAACAAATTCGATCAGCGGGATGCCTATTTCTAATTCACCAACTCGGCCTAAACCATACTCCTTAGGCGGATTAGCCAAATAAATCAACTCATAAACAGGTTCTTCATAAGGATGTGCCGCCAATAATGCCTCAACAACTTGAGAACGTTGGGTTTCTAACATTATAACTTCAATCTTTGTTTCCGCCACCACTTCACTCTGATTGAATTTTCCAACATGTGGTTCTGCGTCCTCCATAGGCGTAAAACGACCTTCACCAGTCGTAGAGAAACTGCAGCCCTTATAATTTCCTAACGATCCTGCTCCAGCTAACTCTAAGGACTTTCTTAAACTAGCCGCCTTTTCTGTTGGAACATAAACAGTAAGTTTCAAATAAGGAATTTCATGTGTCAGGCTTAAAAAACGCGTATCATGGATACCTAACTCCTCACAAAACCAATCATTCAGCCCATCATCTATAATATCCATGTTAGTATGAATAGCATAAACAGCAATATCATGCTTAATCAACTCAGCGTACATCTTTGTTTGAGGATCATCAATGGTCAACCGCTTTATAGGGCGAAAAATTGGTGGATGCTTCGCGACAATCAAGTCCACTCCTTTAGAAACGGCCTCTGCTACAACTTCTGGCCGAACATCAAGGGTCATCATTACCTTAGAAATCGGTTTAGACAACGTTCCGACATGCAACCCAACAGGATCTCCCTCTTCTGCCAATGACGGCGGACAGTACTGATCTAACCGTTGTATAAAGTCACTTGCTAATATACTCAATTATTACCACACCTCCTCTTTTAATCACTCGTTTTCTTCTTCCATTTGCCTAATTAACTCAATCATCTCAGTCATTTCTGTTATTTTTTCTGTCTGAGGGCGTTTTGCCTGTTCAAGTTGACTCAACACACGATTGCGGTTTAATAATTCAGTCTGCCACTTTTCATTAAACAATGCCGTTTTTCCAACTAATAGATGGGGACCAAAAGTTAATTCTGCCACACTGTAACTAATTGGCTTAGGAGCTTTCTCAGCCACAATCACTTCATAAAAACGCCCCTCCTCAGCCACTAACTCTTCGCTAATAATCTCATAAGAATGGGTCATTAACCAATTTCTTAATGTCTTTTCACCAACATTAGGCTGTAAGATTAGACGTTCATTCCCTGATAGCTGGCCCCCCTGATAGCCACGATCTAATATTTCACTAATCAAAGAACCGCCCATGCCAGCAATTGTAATAGCGGTAACAGCATCACTTGCCTCAACCACCTCTAAACCATCACCTAAGCGAACCATAATCTCTTGTTCTAATCCAAGCTGCTTTACTAACTTAAGAGCAGATTGATATGGACCCTCAACCACCTCACCTGCTATTCCACGGGTAATGTGTTGGCTAAGAATCAACCAAGCTGGTAAATAAGCATGATCAGATCCAATATCAGCGACACAATCATTCTTTCTCACATAATTAGCAACTGCTGCAAGTCTTTTTGAAAGTTTTTTTTCATTCATTTAATTATCTACACACCTTTAAATTCATTAAGCTTATTATAACACTTTACAGTTTCTTGAGTCAGACATCTTATAGTTTTTTAATCGAAACAATCGAAACACCAGGGATTTGTGGAGGCATTGAACGTGCCATGATAGCTTGACTATCCAGTGTTACTTCAATGGCTTGCCCGGCTTTAAATTCTTCTGCATTAAACTCGCCATCCACTTGCTTAACTTCTGCATTTAAGATAACGCCCTCATCGTTGATGCCCTTTGCAATCTCTGTTGGGTCGTTCACCCCTTCAACATCTACCATGAAAAAGCGGACATTGTCACCATCAACTGTCACGTCCTCTTTTAAAACACCTTTAATCACTGACTTTTCAGCTAACTTGTTTGACTCAGTTGATGCTTTCATACTACTCACCTCAGTTGAACTATTTGTCGTTTTAGTATTAGTCTCCCCACAGGCCACTAGCGTTACGACTGCTATCGCCAAACTACTAACTAACCACAATTTTTTTTTCATGTGTCACGCTCCTATTTTCGTCATAATTAACGATACTTCTTTATTATTTTACTACAGGTCAGGTACTTTAGAAAACATTATGTTTAAATAACACGTGTTTCACATTTGTATTTTTGGCCAAAATAAAAAGCCTCTAATTTAAGTATCTCCTAAATTAAAGGCTCTTCTTCTAATTAAGCTTATTCTAAAAAGTCTTTTAACTGTTTAGAACGTGATGGATGACGTAGTTTTCTTAAAGCTTTCGCTTCAATCTGACGAATCCGCTCACGTGTAACACCAAACACTTTTCCAACCTCTTCCAGTGTACGAGTGCGGCCATCATCCAAGCCAAAACGTAAACGTAAAACATTCTCTTCACGATCTGTTAGAGTATCTAAAACACTCTCCAATTGTTCCTTCAATAACTCATAAGCAGCATGCTCAGCCGGACTAGTCGCATCCTGATCTTCAATAAAATCACCTAAGTGAGAATCATCCTCTTCACCAATTGGCGTTTCCAATGATACAGGCTCTTGAGCTATTTTTAAAATTTCACGTACTTTTTCAGTAGGTAAATCCATTTCCGCACCAATTTCTTCTGGTGTCGGTTCTCGCCCTAAATCTTGCAATAACTGACGTTGAATTCTAATCAATTTATTGATTGTTTCCACCATATGTACTGGAATCCGAATTGTTCTTGCCTGATCAGCAATCGCCCGTGTAATTGCTTGACGAATCCACCATGTCGCGTACGTCGAAAATTTAAACCCTTTAGTATGGTCAAACTTCTCAACAGCTTTCATTAATCCCATATTTCCCTCTTGAATTAAATCAAGAAATTGCATACCACGACCGACATAACGTTTAGCAATACTGACAACCAAGCGTAGATTAGCTTCTGCCAATTTTTGCTTAGCTTCTTGATCACCATCTTCAATTCTTAAAGCCAATTCGACTTCTTCTTCTGCCGTAAGTAATGAGACACGACCAATTTCTTTTAAATACATGCGCACTGGATCATTAATTTTAACACCAGCAGGGGCTGATAAATCTTCGTTGACTTCTTTTTTATTAACTTTTTCTTCTTTTTGCAAACTACGTGCAGCAGGTTCACCAGACTCATCAACAACACTAATCCCCTGGTCTTCTACTTTTTGAATTAAACTATCCATTGCATCAGAATCTAACTCGTAGGGCGTTGCTAACTTATTCGTCAGCTCATCATAAAGGACCTCACCTCTAGGTTTATGCTCTTTTATAAAGGCAGACACTGCTTTATCATATACTTTTTTTGCTTCGACTTCTTTTGACACGGAAGAAAGCCCCCTTTGTTTTTATCATACACTTTTTAATTGCCGCTGAATATTTATAATTTCAACAGTTAGTTCTTGTTCTAACTGCTTATTCCCTGTCCGACTTGCTTCTTTTTGAGCGATTATCTTCTGTTGCTTAACAGCTTCCAATCGACATCGTTTTAACGCCAACAAATAATCATCTATCTCTTTCGCTGAGCTCTCTTCCGAAAGTTCAATATAAGATACCCGTACAAATTTCTCTTTCAAATAATCCTCTTGTAAATAGCTCAAAAAATCAGCCTCAACAAACTCACCCTGAGTTAACATATAATCAGTAAAATGATTATATAGCTCTTGATATTCATCATGAATAAAAGCAAAATCGCTCACCTGATTAATCCGCGCCTGAACGCTTCTTTCATGCATGATTCTAAACAACAATAATTGCTCAGCTTTCTCACCATAAGTCATGGGTTTAACTTGATACTCTTTAGTAATCCTAGGCTCTGGCTGCTGTTCTTGGTAGTACCCAGCTGGCTGATAATCATCTGGCTGTTGATACTGACGCTTTTGTCGCTCTTCACGGTATTCTTGACGATCGACCTGTTGAACGCCACGAATCTCCTCAGAAATCGCATCTACTGAAATATCAAACTCTTCCGCAATCTGATTAATATACACTTCTCGTTCAATGACAGAAGGCACCTTGACTAATTCTTTAATAATTTCCTGTAAATAACCAAATCGCTCTTGTTCATTATTCAAGTTTTTACCCCGTTTAAAATAACTCATTTTAAACGTAAACTCAGTTTCACGACCATTTTTAGTCAGGCGGACAAATTCATCTGCTCCGTATTTTCTAATATAGTCGTCAGGATCAAGCCCATCAGGCAAACGTGCAATACTTAATTCCAAGGTAGTTTCGCTGGATAAAAGATCCAGCGCCCGTTTTGTTGCTTCAATTCCCGCAGAATCTCCATCATAACATAATAATAAACGGTTAGAGCTCCGCTGAATCATTTTAATCTGTTCATTGGTCAAACTCGTTCCCATTGAGGCCACACCGTTTTTAACTCCGGCATTCCAAGCAGCAATAACATCCATAAAGCCCTCAAAAAGAGTCAGCTCTTGTTCTTTCCTTGCGATATTTTTAGCCTGATCATAATTAAACAAGGTTTGCCGTTTATTAAAAATCAAGGTTTCAGGACTATTTAAATACTTAGGCATTCTCTCGCTATCAAAATTTTCAGCTTGTAGGATACGACCCGAAAAAGCGATAATTTTCCCTTGAGCATTGCGAATAGGAAACATAATTCGTTGATAAAAACGATCCAACCACTGACCATCATCACGATGAGTCATTAACCCCGACGCTTCAAGTAATTCATCACTAATTTGCTCATTTTCAAAAACTTTTTGCAAAAGAATTCGTTCTCTTGGCGCAAAACCAATTTGAAATTCTGCTATGATTTCTTCGGTCAAGCCACGACCTTTTAAATAATCAAGGGCTTGTTCGCCAGCCTGAGTATTCAAAAGAACATGATGAAAAATATCAGCCGCAGTCTCATGAAGTTTAATCAATTCATTTTGCTCACGTTGTTGTTCATTTGGTTCAGCTTGAGCTGCATCCATAAACTCGTAATCAAGTTGAACACTTCCCATATCAGCCACTTTTCTCACAGCTTCTGGAAAAGAGACACCGTCAACTTCCTGCAAAAACTTAAATACATTACCACCTTTACCACAACCAAAACAATGATACATCTGCTTATCTTCAGCAACTGAAAATGAAGGCGATCGCTCTTCATGAAAGGGGCATAAGCCAAAATAGTTCTTACCAGATTTTTTCAATTGAACGTAGTGTCCCACTACATCCACAATATTCGATTGTTGTCTAATTTCCTCAATAACTTCTTGAGGGATTCGTTGTGACATGCCATTCACCCCACATTCAATATAATGTGTTGCGTCAGTAATTAAAGGTCGCACTAAACAAAACTGCCATTTAGCGCGACCATAGATATACGTACACAAATATACATAATCTATTATAGCACAATCGGCTAACTTTTCAATCTTTATGACTTGAATTAATTCACAAATGATTGCTTTCAGAAATTAGCCGTTAACGATAGTAAAAAGGGCCGTGACATAAAGTCACAGTCCCTTTTTTATTTCACCTATATTGCGCGATAAACGCGTTCCAAAAATCTGCTCTCTCAGCAAGTTCTCTGAACCAGAGCAATCGAAATTACCAATTGTTCTGGATTCTTCGAGATCGCTCGGAGCAAAACAACTTTTGTCACAGCTCCGTTCACGTCTGTATTAAATATCTTAATCATTACTTGGCGAAGTTGGAGTATCTGATGCTTTAGAATTATCAGGTGTCTCAGTTGGTTTCGCAGCCTTGCTCCCATTACTGATCGCAATACTAACAACATAATCCATCGGTACATACTGATTATAAGCACTCATATCAACAACCTTACCACGTTCTTCACTAGAATCCACATAGTGTGTCGTGTATGTGATATTGGCACCTTTAGAACGATACTCTTCAAAGAATAGTTTTTCTAAATCCCCCTCTAATGAACCGAAACATGAACGTAAATATGGTCTACCAGCAGAATAAGTGACCGTTACTGGTTTGATCTCTTTCGCTTGTAGTTTAGTCCCAGCTTCAATTGATTGAGCGATTAATTGCCCATAAGGAACATCACCAGAAAAGACAGTCTTAACATTGATTGACAAACCATCTGCCGCAGTTGCTGCAGTTTCAGGCGAATACTCCCAAAAGTTCGGCACGACAATAGCTTTACCAGTTGATACCTCTACACTCATGGCATCACGCTTCGCTACTTTTTTAGCTTTTTCAATACTTTGAGAAACAATCATTCCCTCAAGGACTTTATCAGAGTCAACTTCTTTGTATTCCATCTTAATTTCGTTGTTCTTTACCCAAGTCTCAACTTCCGCTTTAGGTTTCCCAATAAAGTCCGGAACAGCAATTTCCTTTTCAAACACTTCTTTGCCTTTAGAAAAATAGACATTGGCTTGATCTTCCCGTTTATAATTCTCTGGTTTAATCTCTTTGTCATTGATTTCTTGACGAATAAATTTCCCTTTTTCCACTTGATCACTATATTCTTCAAGAATGGACAAATTCTCAGCCTTATGTTCAACTACCCATTCATCAGCAGCAGTCTTACTCATTTTAGAGAAATCTGGAAGAGAGATAACTTCTTCTGGATCTGGCCCTAAACTAGCAACAAGTTGAACAGTTGATTTTTTCTTAACTTTTGCATCAGCCTTAACATTTTGCTTAACAACAGTATTAATTTCCTGATCAAAATCATATTTCTGTTCGACCTCTAATTTTATATCATTCTCAGAAGCCCAAGCTCGAGCTTCTGAAACTCCTTTGCCAACAAATTTGGGCATTGGTACGTGAGTAAATGAGTAGTACATCCAGTAAAGTGCAATAGCTACCAAAATACCAATCAATGTAAAAATGATAATTTTATTTCGTTTACGCTTTTTATATGTCGGATCAACTTCTGTTTCTTCTTCATCAAATCGACTTGTTTCTTCCTCTTCAGCCGTTACAGCTTCCAATATTTTGGGAGGTGAAGGCTCTTCTATCACTACCTCAGCAACCTCTTCAGGCTTATTAACAGTTTCCTCAACTACCTCTTCATTATTAGAAGATTTCTTTTCCCGGGATTGACTTTTACTAGATGATCGTTTTTTTCTTGACCCACGCGGCTCATCTTCTGTCGGTACTGACTCTACACTTTCAGGCGATAATTTCTTTCCCTTTTTATCAGTTAAGGTTTTTTCGTAATTATTCTTGTCAAAATTAGATAAAAAATCACTCATATTTTTCTAGTATTCCTTTTCTAAGATAAAGCGTCTCATCCGAACGCTCTGCGATTTCATTGGAGTGGGTTACAACAATCACGCATTTGTCATGCTCATGAGCAAGAGTTTTAAAAATCTCTACAATCTCATTTTCCATTTCTTCATCTAAGTTCCCTGTTGGTTCATCCGCCAAAATAATATCCACATTCGTAGCAAGAGCACGAGCAATTGCTACCCGTTGCTGCTCCCCACCAGACAATTTATTAACTGGACGGTTAGCCTTTGTTTTCACAATGCCAATATAATCAAGTAAGTTATAGGCAACTTCTTTCTGATCATCAGGCAATTTATTCTCAGTAATTGCCATTGGTACCAGAACATTTTCTACTGCTGTTAAGTAAGGAATTAAATTGTAACTTTGGAAAATAATCCCAATATCATTTCGGCGGTATTTTTCATACCCAATTTTTCTAATATCTTTCCCTTTATATAAGACTTCGCCATCTTTCGGCGCATCCAATGCTGCAATTAATGAGAGGAATGTCGTTTTTCCAGAACCAGATTGTCCTAAAATTGTGTAAAATTTCCCTTTTTCAAATTTAACACTTGTATCTTTTAAAATAAATCGACGCTTGTCACCATCTTGATAATAATAATTGACTTTCTTAGTTTCAAGTATTGCCATTTTGGTCTCCCCCTTACATCATAATTTTCTTTGGATTTAGTCGTAAAATATAAATTAATGGCACCACTGTAGATAACAAGACCGTTCCGATACCTACCACATAAAAGATAATAACATAACCGATAGACAAGGAAACTTGATAAGAGTCTTTTACATCAGAGCCATCAAGAGCATTTCCTGTTAACTCCTGAAATTCCCAAGACATATCCATGCCATTCATTTGCTTCTCTTCTTCTGCTTTCATTTGTGTATCAATCAATGAACCTGAAACACCTTTTGCCAATATATTACCACTGAAAACTGAAAGTGTAATTGCCACAATAGAAATAATAACTACTTCAATCACAATCTGACCAATCACTTTTCCACGGCCTTCACCCAAAGATAAGTAAATTCCCAATTCGTGTTTACGATCCCGTAAGAATAATAACACAACCAATGAAATAATCAGTAATGTCGCACCAACTGATACGTAAATGACATATGTCGCTATTTTTGACATGTTTTTAACTGGTGCTGCAATTGCTTCATATTGATCTGTTGATAACACTAACTTGCTATACTCATCAGGTAACAACGGCGTCACTTCAGTGCGAAAAGCCTCCGCATCCTCAGGGGTTTTTAAAACAAAATAGGGTGTCGCCATTTCGATAGCTTCATTCATTTCTTTTTCTGATCCATACTCTTCCTTCATTTCAGGAAATTTACCCACTAGGCCTTTTTGAAATTCTTTACGTGCCTTTATAACCTGCTCATTAGGTGCATATATCCGATTAAACTGCTGAAATTCAAAATATGCATCTTGAGAGTAGGGATCATTTTTCTTTTCCTTTTTCTCTTCTTTCTCTAATGGCGTAAATAATCCAATAACTTCATAAACCTGATCTTGAGTAAAATACTCTCTCGGAGTATCTTTCTCACTGTCTTCACTACTTGATTCGGCAGCTTGATTGGCCATGTAATTCTCTTGGCCCTTGTCCAAAATCATCTTGTCACCAATTTTCAGATTATTTGTATCAGCCATTTGTTTAGAAATAACCGCCACTGCTTTTCCGTCTTTTATTTCATCCTTTGTGAACGTACGTCCACCTACAATTTCAATTTTTTTCTCCTTAACATCTAATAATTCTTCAAACTGGACGCCTTTAATATCAAAAAATTGACTATATTTGCTGCTTGGGTCTCCCATCATTATACCATTTTCATCATCTGTTTTTGGTTGATAATTTTTTAATTTTGAAGTACTCGCCCAATCCACAACTGAATAATCATAATACTTAACATAAGATAAATGACCTATTGTTTCGATGTCTTTTTTAGTAATAGTCTTATATTTCGGTTCTTTGCCATCACCATCTGCTGATTTTTGGATTTTTTCCCAATCTTGCGTAATTGTAGCCGTTCCACCCAACTGACTTTTAATATTCTTCTCAACGTTCTTAGTTGCTTGTTGAATAGAAATTGCTCCTGCAATGACATTTCCTAAAATAAATACAACTGCAAATAAAATTATTGATTTCCCTTTTCTTCTAGTAACACTTGCAAGCGCACGTTTGAAAAAATTCATTTTTTTTCCCTCCATTAAACATACTTTAAAGAACCGTTTATTAAACTGCTCTTTAAACTATACCATAGTAAAAAAACAAATACTATAAATTTTATAAGGTTTATTCTTCCAATATTGTCACTTTCGTACTCAAAATCTAGTGAACGCAAAAGAGGCTCAGACATCTGTCCCAGCCTCTTTTAGGTTCTTCAACTAACTACTAATAGTTGCAGATAAAAAATGTTTGTCACACTGTGCCTCAACCTTTTTACACTAATTGTTGAAGATTAAGTATGCCATTCCTTATCACGTTAATTATTTACCAACTTCTGCAATCAATTCAACTTCAACTAAAACATCTTTAGGTAAACGAGCTACTTCGACACATGAACGAGCCGGTAAAGTATCGCCAAAGTATGAGCCATAAACTTCATTAAATATCCCAAAGTTCTCCATATCAGACAAGAAGCACGTTGTCTTAACGATACTGTCAAAATTTCCATCAATTGTTTCTAGAATTGCCTTAATATTTTCCATCACTTGCTTAGTTTGTTTTTCAATACTTGTTTCTTCTACTTCACCAGATGCTGGGTTTATTGGGATTTGACCTGACGAGAATAATAAACCATTCACGATATTACCTTGGACGTATGGACCAATTGCTGACGGAGCTTTACTTGTTTCGATTTTCTTCATAACTAATCTCCTTCTATTCTTTTATTGTTTGACAATTAATAAATCCAGACTTGCAAACGACAAGACTAATCGCGCAATTCTAAATAATTGACGTAATCGATTTTCACGAATGAGCTCATCATCCGCCATTACCATTGTATCATTAAAATAAGCTTCAATCTGTGGATAAAGATTTTTTAATGCGTCATAATTTTCACTTAATGTTTGTTGATTCAAATTGTTTTCCACACACTTAACTGCTTCATACAGAGATTTCTCAGCCTCATTCTCAAATAAATCAGGATTAACAGGCTCTTCCACCCCTTGTTTCATTAATTCTTGCCCTTTAGCTGCTAAATTCATGACACGAGTCAATGCCTCAACAGATGGTTTAAAATCACTATCGTCATGACGTTCTTTCAAAATAGCTGCTGCCTCTACCATTGTCGCTAAATCATTTTGCTCTGCATTCGTAACGGCTTCAATAATATCATGGCGAATCCCACGAGTACTTAAGAACTGTTTCATTCGACCCTTAATAAATTCAGTTACACCGTCTTGAGATTGAGATAATTCAATACCAAAACGTTCAATGTCTTCATTTACTATTTCTGCAATCTCCGTTTGCAAACGAATTAATGGGAAATTCCATCCCATCTCTGTGATAATTCGAATAATACCATAAGTCTGGCGACGCAAGGCATAAGGATCATTTGAACCACTTGGAATCATGCCGACATTAAAGAAACTGACCACAGAATCTGTCTTGTCCGCAACTGCCAATACTGCTCCAACCTTAGATTCTGGTAGGTCTCCCTCGCTTGAGATAGGTAAATAATGCTCGCGAATAGCTTGTGCCACTGCTTGCTCTTCACCTTGCATTAACGCATATTTTTCACCCATGATGCCTTGCAATTCTGGAAATTCGCCTACCATATTTGTCACTAGATCAAACTTATAGATCTCAGCTGCTCGGTCCAATTGGGTTAATTCTAATTCAGTTAACCCAACTTCCTGACCAATTAAATGGGCGATTGCCCCAACACGCTGCATCTTTTCATAGATAGAGCCAATTTTCTCATGAAACGTCACATGACGTAACTTCGCCACACATTGATCAATCGTCAACGCCTGATCGTCTTTATAGAAAAACTCAGCATCCTCTAGACGAGCAGTTAGCACCTTTTCATTGCCCTTAATCACATTATCAATATGCTCATCATTACCATTGCGAACAGATACAAAAAATGGCAAGAGCTCTCCATCACTGTTACGAACATCAAAATATCGCTGGTGTTCTTTCATAGAAGTCACTAGAACCTCATCTGGAATCTCTAAATATTTTGGTTCAAAACTTCCTGCGAAAGCTGTTGGGAATTCGACTAAATTAGTCACTTCATCTAATAAATCATCATCAAGCTCAACTAACCAATTCTGTGCTTTTGCTAATGAGGCAATTTGTTTAACAATCAAGGATTGTCTCTCCTCAGCTTTCACGTAAACAAATTGTTCAGCTAATTTGGATTCATAATTAGCTGCATGATCAATAATTGTTTCTTGTCCTAAAAAGCGATGACCTCTTGACACTCGATCCGATTGTACATTAACCAATTCAAACGGAATAACCTTATCATCCAACAGGCCGACTAACCAATGAATTGGCCGAATGTATTTAAAGTCATTTGCCCCCCAATGCATACTAACAGGAAAATTGAGACTCTTAGCAACATCAACCATCTTAGGCATAACTTCTTGGGCCGTTTGTCCTGCCACAAATTTATTGATATGAGCATACTCAATCCCCTTAATCTCTTTAAAAAAGATATCATCAGTTGTCATTCCCTGGCCACGAACAAATCCTTGAGCTGCCTTTGACCAATTACCTTCAGCATCTAACGCGATTTTTTTGGCCGGACCCTTTGCTTCCGCCTCAATATCCGCTTGTTTTTCTGCTAAGCCATTCACACGAACCGCCAAACGACGAGGCGTTGAAAAATGATCTATTGACTCAAAGCCTAACCGATTATCTTCTAAAAATTGCTCAGTCTTTTCTTTCAATTGCTTGATACTCGGTGTTACCACCCGCGCTGGCATTTCTTCTAAGCCTATTTCTAATAAAAATTGATAAGTCATTCTAATCAGCCTCCTTTTCAGTTAATAATGGGAATCCCAATTTTTCTCTCTCTGCTACAAATGTTTTGGCAAGTTCTCTAGCCATTTTACGAATACGCGCTAAGAACCCTGCACGCTCGGTAACTGAAATAGCCCCTCTCGCATCAAGTAGATTAAAGGCATGGCTGCATTTTAAAACATAGTCATAACCTGGATGAACCAAGCCGGCTTCGATACACTTTTGCGCTTCTTTTTGATACATTTCAAATAACATAAACAGCATTTCTTGATTACTTTCTTCAAAAGCATACTTAGAGTGCTCGTATTCCGGTTGAATAAAAATTTCACCGTATTTCACTCCGTGTGTCCACTCCAAATCATAGACACTTTCAACCTCTTGAATATAAGACGCTAGCCGCTCAATCCCAAAGGTAATTTCACTTGTAACTGGTTTACACTCTAATCCTCCGACTTGTTGGAAATATGTGAACTGAGTGATTTCCATCCCATCTAACCATACTTCCCAACCAAGTCCAGCACACCCCATTGAGGGATTTTCCCAGTTATCCTCAACAAAACGAATGTCATGCTCTAAAGGATTGATTCCTACTAATTCTAGACTTTGTAAATAGAGCTCTTGAATATTATCAGGAGAGGGTTTCATCACAACTTGAAATTGATGATGTTGAAACAATCTATTAGGATTTTCTCCATAGCGACCATCATCTGGACGACGTGAAGGTTCTACATAAGCTGCATTCCACGGCTCAGGTCCAATCGCACGTAAAAAAGTATAGGGGCTCATTGTCCCTGCTCCTTTTTCAGTGTCATAGGCTTGCATTAACATACACCCTTGATCCGACCAAAATTTTTGTAATGTTAAAATCATTTCTTGAACTGTTAACTTCTGTTTCATTTGACCTCTCCTTTATTATGTATCATTCATGTTCAGACAAAAAGTCCCTATGTTTAACATAAAATCATGTTAAACATAGGGACGAGTTTATCGCGGTTCCACCCTACTTCTGATTAATTTCAGCAGCTTCGTTAGCAATTGCTCAAGAGTGCCATTCAACAACTCTTCTTAAATTGGCTTCCACTATCCCAATCTCGCTTAAATAAGAAAAAATATTTACTATTCTCCGTCACAGCAACTATTTTATTACACTAATAATAGCCTTTACTGACTACACTGTCAACTATTTTTCTACAACAAATCATCCAACTCTTGATTTACATCTTCCACCAACGATGTCTCATCCGTTTTGGCCACTCGTCTTGGAATCTTCATGGTACTTTCCCACCCCTTCATCTCATCAATAAATTTTTTACTCTTAAGATGAATTCCCACAAACTCTTCATACATTAAATCAATCGTTTGCCGAATAGCTACTTTCGTCTCATCTTTCAATTCAATGCTTTGAATCTGATCTAGACTAACACTTGAAAATAGTCGAATAAAATGAATAGCCCGTGGATCAGCGTGATACCGTCGCACATCAAAATGCCAGTGACGCTCACATAAAACTCCTGAATACTGAGAAGAAAAATCAAATTTACCATGAGTTTCTCCACAAATCACGCATTGTTGCCACTGAAAAGCAAAACCAAAACGAGCTAGCAATTGCACTTCAAAAATATTAGTAATAATTTCAGGATCTAAGCCCTCATTTAAATAGGTCAAAGCCTGACGGGTAAAACCATAAAGTGCTGGATCATAGGTCAAATCCTCAATTGCTGAGTCAACTAAATTCAAAATATAGGTTGCGTAAGCGCTGATAAATATATCCTGTTGAATTTGTTTAAAACTGGTCACTTCTTTAGAATCATTTAAAAATGAAAGTCCTTCATGTCGAAACTCTCCCACATAAACAGCTTCTGTAAAAGGTAAAATAGCTGTCGTAATCGGATTATTCGGCCGATTAGCATTTTTCACAAAAAACATCATCTTACCTTGTTTCTCTGTAAAAATTTTAACTAGCTTATCCTTTTCTCGATGATTACGGGCAAATAAAATGAGCCCTTTTGATTCACTGCTACTACTTTTCATTTGCCGTTCCCTCACTTCTTTATTCTCTATTTATCATACTCTAAATCTAGCTATTCGCCAACCAATACAGATTTATCAACAAAACAAAGAGGCATTGATGATTACTCATCAACACCCACACTTTTTAGTAATCCATGTCTCGATACCCATAATCTTGAAGATACTTTTGTTTATCTCGCCAATTCTTTTGAACCTTAACCCACAACTCTAAATAAACTTTATTACCAAGTAAATTCTCAATATCTTTACGAGCCTTAATCCCAATATCCTTCATCATTAAGCCTCCCTTGCCAATTAAAATGCCTTTTTGACTAGAACGCTCAACAATAATTGTCGCTTGAATATGAACTTTGTCATACTCATCACGCTTCATATCTTCTACTACAACAGCAACCGAATGCGGTACTTCCTCACGTGTTAATAAAAGTACTTTCTCTCTAACCAATTCAGAAACAATAAAATATTCTGGATGATCAGTCACTTGATCCTCTGGATAATACTGAGGTCCCTCAGGCATCTGGGCTTCAATTACTTCCAATAACTTCTCAACATTATTTCCTTCTGTTGCTGAGATTGGCACCACTTCTTTAAAATCCATCTGCTGACGATAATCTTCAATTATCGCCAACAACTTATCTGGGTGGATTGTATCGATTTTATTAATAATTAAAAATACAGGCGCCTGGCTATTTTTTAAGCGCTCAATAATAAAATCATCACCACGACCACGAGGCTGCTCTGCACTGACCATGAAAAGAGTTGCGTCAACTTCACGCAAGGCACTATAGGCTGTTTCGACCATAAAATCACCTAAACGATGTTTTGGTTTGTGGATACCAGGCGTATCAATGAACACTATTTGAGCATCTGGTGTCGTGTAAACACCTTGAATCTTATTCCGAGTCGTTTGAGCTTTATCACTCATTATCGCAATTTTCTGACGTACGATTCGATTTAATAGGGTTGATTTCCCAACATTAGGACGGCCAATTATGGCAACAAATCCTGATTTATGTACTGCACTCATTTACTTTCCTCTTTCTTAAACAAAATTACTGACAATTCCCCATATTTTGGGTAAAAATATCAACGCTCCAACGATTATTGCAAAAATCGCTGTAAATAAAACTGCTGCTGCTGCCATATCTTTTACTTTCTTTCCTATTGAATGATAATGATAGTTAGTCACCATATCAACAATATTCTCTGCTGTTGTATTGATAATTTCCATAACAATCACCAAGAAAATCATCAATAATAACCATAACCACTCATCAATTGGCAGTTTAAAAATAAAACCTGCAATCACTGCAAGAATAGCAATACAGACATGGGATTTCATATTACGCTCTTCTTTAAAGACTGTTCGAAACCCTTGAAGAGCAAATTCTAAAGACGCAATAAAACTTTTATTTTTAAAGGTTTGTTCATCGTTCTTTTTACCGTTTAAGCCCATAAGCCTCTAAAATCTTTCTCTGTAAATCGAACATCTCTTTTTCATCCTCAACGGTTAGATGATCGTAGCCATTTAAATGTAAAAAACCATGTACAGCCAAAAAACCTAATTCTCTTTCATAAGAGTGTTCATACTCTACTGCTTGTTCGTGGGCTTTTTCGATGGAAATCATAATATCGCCTAAATTTCTAGGAAGTGCGTCGGCTCCCTCAAAAATAATCGGCATCTCTCCTTCTCCCAACTCCTCTAAGGCAAAGCTAATAACATCCGTCGATACGTCCTTTTGACGATAATCTCGATTAATTACTTGAATGCCCTCATTATCCATAAATGTTACAGACATTTCCGTTGTTTCGGCTAATTCTAAGTGTTCCGCCGCAAAGTTCAACAGATCTTCGATCTCCGCTATTTGAGTTGCTGTTACTTTTCCCGTATCATCCATTATCGTAATATCCATGGTTAAGCTCTCTCTTCCTGTTCTTTCTTCATTTCTTCAGCTTCAGATTTCATTTTAGGGTATTTAATTCGTGAGTGGAACGTGCTGCACAAACCATTAATAAGTGACTTCTCAATTATTCTTATTTCTTTCATTGTCAACCCTGTATCATCTAACTGGCCATCTAATATACGTGCTTCAATTAGATCCTTAACGAACTTTCCAATTTTTTCATTAGTTGGATGATCCATCGCTCTAATAGCTGCCTCACATGTATCAGCTAAACTAACTATGCCAGCTTCTCGTGTTTGTGGTCGTGGACCTACATAACGGAATTGAGCTTCTTTTGTTTCGGGATCTCGCTCTTTAGCTTTGGCATAGAAAAAGCCCATTAAAGTCGTGCCATGATGCTGCTGGCATATATCGATTACCAACTGTGGCATATTTTCTTTTTCTAAAATCTTTACTCCTTCAGAAACATGACTAAAAATGATTTCCTTACTATCTTCAGGCAACAAAAAATTATGTGGATTTTCAGCTCCATCAGGCAAGTTTTCCACAAAGAAATTAGCATGTTTAATTTTACCAATATCATGATAATAACAAGCTACTCGCGTTAACAGAGATCGCCCACCAATGTCGGCAACAGCATTAGCACTTAGACTAGCAACCATCATACTGTGATGATAGGTTCCTGGTGCTTCCACTAATAGTTGCTTCAACAACGGGTGATTAGGATTACTTAACTCATTAAGAACCAACACACTATCATCATTAAGCATTAATTCAATGTATGGATGAAGCCCTACAGACATAAGGTATGTAAATACACTGCCTGCAAAAGCACATAGCAACGTCGCAATCGTTTTAGAATCAGTAAAGTCCATTCCTTGATAAATAGTCACCACAAACACAAATACCACAGGAAAAACAATTAGCCATAAAGCAGCTGCCCCTAGTTGACGCCCAATTCTTTCACGCTTAATTAAAGTTGCCATCAGCCCTGTAAACATATAGGTTAAGACAATCAACAGTAAGGTGCTTGTTCCAATTAAATCGTAAAAAACAAAAATTGAAAAAGCTGTTTGAAATAAAGCTCCCATAATACTCGCTCTTCTAGTAATAAATAAATTTAGCACCAAAGGCATAAAAGCTGCTGGGAAAATTAAAGGCACATACGATAAAGTTTCATTTTGAAATAATTGAAGACCTTTCATCGCAATAAGCCCAATCATCATCATCAAAACATAAAAGGTAGTGAACCGGACTTGTCTTTCTAACTCACTTGTATGTAAAACCAAATAACCAAGAACAGCTATTTGGAGCATAATCAACAGAATTAAGGCAACTAATGGAAAAATTGATGGATCTCGACTAGTTAAACCCAATAGTTCTAGCTTTTGAATGGCTCGAGAATCAATTTGAACGCCTTCTCTAACAATCACTTCACCAGAGTAAATCATTACAGGATTAACCTTTGCCTTAGCCTGTTCCTTTAGTTCTTCGGTTCGTTTATCATTAGCTGCTTCATTAACTACAATTCCTCGATCTACAACATATTTAATCAATTGTTGCAGGTTACTTCCAATATTTAAATATTGAATGTCTTCATTAACCTTTTGTCTAACTGTCGCTAAATTACTACTACGAATTCGCTCAGACATCTGCGTTTGCACCAAAGAAACACTTTGCTCACGTACCGTCTTTAAATCAGCATCACTTAGTTCGAAGACCCCTTCATAAAAAAGGTTAGGAAACCCTTGATAAAATGAAATATCATCTTGATTAATCGCTTCAAATTTCTTCTTTAAGGACGCCACTAGTTCTTCAGTAGTAGCTGGCGCAACTGGCGCTTTATCCTTAGCGGCACTTTTTCTTTGCTCAAAGTCCTTTGCGGCATCTGTTTTAACTTCTGAGACTAACGTAAATAACTGATTAACTAACTCGACTTGCTTTGTAGCAATCTCTTCATCATAAGTGTATTCTGGATTAACTGTTTCAGCAGCTAAACGACTTTTTTCATCAGTTTCATATTTATTTTCAATGGTTTTATTGGCCCGAATCGTCTCAGAAGCTAAACTACCTTCTTTAATTGAGACGGCCTTTTGGCGCACATTATTATAAAGCAACGCAAAACACAATAGACCAAAAACAATGACCAGACCTAACATGTACTTTTTGCCTAATTTTTTCTGTAACGATCCAAAATCTAATTTCATAGCTAATACTCCTTATTTACAAAGCTTTACAATGCTGGTCTCTCCCTATACAAAACTAGTAGCGACACACCTGACAACTTGAACAGCTAGTTTAAGCTGTCATCTATTTATTCTCTTCCTCATAAGCATTGATTATTTCCGCCACAACTGGATGACGAACAACATCACTTGACGTAAAAGTAACGAAACCAATTTTTTTAATAGACTTCAATGTTTTTTCAGCGTGTATCAAACCGCTCATAACACCTCTAGGTAAGTCTATTTGAGAAACATCTCCATTAACAATCATCTTAGAATTAAAACCTAAGCGAGTCAAAAACATCTTCATTTGAGCAATGGTTGTATTTTGCGCTTCATCTAAAATAACAAATGAATCCTCCAATGTACGTCCTCTCATATAAGCAAGTGGAGCAATTTCAATCACACCACGCTCCATCAAACGATTGGTATGGTCAATGCCAAAAATCGCATATAGCGCATCATAGACTGGTCGTAGATAAGGATCAACCTTTTCTTTCAAATCTCCTGGTAAAAAGCCTAAATTTTCACCCGCTTCAACTGCTGGACGTGTCAACACAATTTTTTGAACTTCTCCACGTTTTAAGGCAGAGATCGCCATAACAACTGCTAAAAAGGTTTTTCCTGTTCCAGCCGGACCAATTCCAA
Organism: Vagococcus sp. WN80Y; assembly: GCF_059621045.1. Taxonomy (NCBI): domain Bacteria; kingdom Bacillati; phylum Bacillota; class Bacilli; order Lactobacillales; family Enterococcaceae; genus Vagococcus; species Vagococcus sp. WN80Y. Next base: position 44,145 of record NZ_JCAQHY010000160.1, on the reverse strand, counting down.
ACGTAACATCTTTCTTTTTAATCGTCTCAACATAGTCTTTTTGTCCATAATTTTTGACACGAATCGCTTTGCCATTTTTATCTTTAATAATCTCTTCTTCGTAAATATCAGTAAAGTACTCTAAAGTACCTTTTTTCGCCATTTTAAGAGCTGTCACGACATCCGGTGTTCCAATCGGTATCCCTCGTAGCACTAGAATTTGCAATTTTTTAAATACCTCAAAGACTGTTTGGACATTCTCTTCAAGGCCTGTAATCTGGATCATGTTGCCACGACTTAAAATCGTCACATGCTGATTTTCTTCAATTAATTTCAAATGCTTATCATGAGTTCCCAATAATTCAGTAGCTTCTTCCTGATTTTTCACTTGAATTTCTAAAGACACTTGATTTTGTTCTAACAAAAAAAGAACATCTCCTTCTCTATTTTCTCTCTATCTTACTAATTCAAATAATACCACACTTTGCTACTTGAAAAAAGAATCTTTATCCTTTGTAAGTAAACACTCCTTGGTCCTTCCATCGTCTCCCTCTCTTTTGAGAAATAAACTAGCCAGTAAATTATACCACTTTCAAGAGCCCTTTAGAAAATATCAGCAAAAAAACCAAGAAAGTTACCTTTCTTGGTTTCTTAGTTATTTCTCTTGTAATAATTCTTTGACAACTGCATTGACCATATTACCGTCAGCCTTACCTTTGACTTTAGGCATAACTGCCCCCATAACTTTTCCAAACTCTTTAACAGAGCTTGCGCCAGTCAAGTCAATTGCATCAGCAACAATTTGACGAACTTCCGTCTCATCTAATTGTTTCGGTAAATATTTCTCGACAATAACAATTCCCGCTTTTACTGTTTCAACCAAATCGTCACGACCAGCATTTTCGAATTCAACAAGTGAATCACGACGTTGCTTCATCTCTCGGGCTAAAACTGTTACCTCCTCATCAGAAGTAAGGTCTTCCCCTTTGGCAATTTGCTCGTTTTGAACAGAAGCTTTCAACAGCCTTAAAACATCTAAAGACGCTTTGTCTTTGGCTTTCATCGCTGTTTTAATGTCCTCGTTCAATTGGGTAAGAAGCGACATTAGGATCAGCTCCAATCATTGAAAACTAGAATTTCTTACGTTTTCTCGCTGCTTCAGATTTTTTCTTACGCTTCACACTTGGTTTTTCGTAATACTCACGTTTGCGGTATTCTTGCAAAGTACCAGTTTTTGAAACGGAACGTTTGAAGCGACGAAGAGCATCATCAAGAGATTCATTTTTCTTAACAACTGTTTTTGACATATAAATTCCCTCCCCCCGTGCTTAAAAAGTAACCGTTTTTCATGTTTGATAATAATTATCTAATAACAAAAAACTGTCCTTATAACATTATAGCGAAACTCCTTTTTAACGTCAACTTAATTCGACAATCTTTTTACTTTTTTATTAAAAATTCTGTTTATGACTGAAAACAATTCTCACATTTTCCGAAAATTTCAAATCGGTGTCCCTCAATTTTACAACCTGCTAACTGTTCTTTAAAATAATCCATCGGGCACATTAATATTTCACGAGTTGCCCCACAATTTGTGCAGATAAAGTGATGATGATGGCCAATATGATTATGGTCACAATGAAAACGAAACTTTTTTTCGCCATCCCACTCCGTTTCTTCTAATAAATGTATGTCAGAAAAATCTTTTAAATTTCGGTAAATGGTATCATAGCTAATACCTGCAAACTGCTGACTCATATACTCATAAACTTCCTTGGCACTTGTATACTTATTTTCTTCTGCTAAAAATGTCAATAACATTTCGCGACGCTTCGTATACTTGAAGCCATGTTCCTTCATTTTTTCTAGTGCTAAATCAATTCGATTTGTCTCTGTCATTATTCAGCCCTTCTCTCTTTGGAACGCTTTTAATTCACCAAATACGTGATCCTATTTTAAAGGTGTTAATTCACAACCATCACATACCTCAGATATATGCTATAATAATTATGAAATAAAATCAAGAAAGGGAACTACTTTATGACCAAAAATATCCCCAGTATCTATATCATTTCAGATTCAGCCGGAGAAACAGCAGCCAAATTAGCCCAGGCCTCCGTTGCTCAATATGAAGGAGCAGACATTCCACTCGTTAGAAAAACCTTCGTCTGCGAAAAAGAAGATTTGCTTGCCTCACTAGAGGAGGCTCGAAAAATTAATGCAATTGTTGTCCATACTATGATTTCAGAGGAGTTTGTAAAATTAGCCAATGATTTCTGCTCTGATTGTGGTCTATTTTGTATGGATTTACTCTCTCCTTTAGTCAATGAAATTGCCAAACGAACAGACATAAAACCAAATCGAGTCGCTGGTGCTGTTCATTCGTTGGACCAAAACTACTTCAATCGTATCAATGCTATGGAATTTGCCGTTAAATATGACGATGGAAAAGATCCAAAAGGGTTCTTAGAAGCAGATATTGTTTTATTAGGTGTTTCCCGCACCTCGAAAACCCCTCTAAGTTTATTCTTAGCTAATAAAAATCTAAAGGTCGCAAATCTACCACTGATTCCTCAAGCCCATATTCCACAACAATTATGGGAAGTTGATCCGAAAAAAATTGTTGGGCTAACCAATGATCCAAATATTCTGAATAAGATTCGTCAAGAACGCATGAAAACTTATGGTTTAAACCCTGACACAGCATATTCTAATATTGAAAAAATTAAAGAAGAATTAGCCTTTGCAAAAGATTTATACGCAAAGCTCGGTTGTCTCGTCATTAATGTAGCTGATCTATCCATTGAAGAAACGGCTTCAATTATCTTAGACGACCTACATTTACAAGAACATAGTTATTATGGTTAATAACAGAATATCTCGTTTTAGCTAAAACAACGATAAAAATAAGAGTGAAACGATACGTCGTTCTCACTCTTATTTTTATTAATAAACTTGGGTTCCTTCTTTATCAATCGCTAAAACTTCCACTGTTCCTGATAATCCCAAAGCCTTAACCTCCGCAACAAACGCGTCCGTCTGTTCGTAAGGACATAGCGTTAAAATTGTTGGCCCTGCCCCACTAAGCACAGTACCGTAAACTGATAACCTATGACCTAACTCGCGAATGGGGGCCAGATGAGGAATTAACTCTCCCCGATATTTTTCGTGCCACAAATCCTGTTCCATCATTTTCCCAGCCAGCTGTAAATTACCATTTAAGACTGCTCCAATCATGACATTACTAATACCACTCGCTGTAACAGCTTCTTTATAAGGCAAATTTTTTGGTAATACATCGCGACTCTCACTAGTCAATAATTCAACATCTGGTATAAAAACAACCACATCACAATCAGGAAAGTGATGCTTAACACTATTAACCTCGGCTTGATCGTAACATGCTACTACAAAATCACCATAAATAGCCGGACCAACATTGTCTGGGTGGCCTTCCATTTCAGTTGCAATTGCTAGCTTTTGCTTGCGAGTAAGGCCTAATTGTCCCTCACGATTCGCTAACTCAATTCCAGCTACAATTGCTGTCGAGCTGCTTCCCAACCCACGAGCAGGTGGAATGTCTGTTTGCATGGTCATCTTTCTTGGGGGTAAATCTGGCTTAAGCTTTAGCGCTGTTGTAATAATCAAATTGCTCTGATCATGTGAGACACCTTCTAGACTGTGTTCAATAGACCATTCAGCGGCTTCAACTCCCGTATCTAAATGTAGATACAGCGATAAGGCTATCCCACAGGAATCAAATCCACAGCCCAAATTTGCACTTGTTGCCGGTACTCTAATTTTCATAAATTTGCTCCAAACTCTATAACTCTTTTCATATACATCTAAGAACTTATAGGTCATTATTTTCTCATTTCTATTAATCTGTCCAAACTTGATATGACGCCACCAATTCAAACTCTGGGACCTGATCAATTTGCTTGGCAACCTCAGCCATTTGTGCCTTTGTCATTAGGTGGGTAATCGCAACAATACGCGCTTGTTCACCATCTGATTTTTGCTGAATAAGTTGATCGATACTCGCTCCAGCTTCGGTTATGATTTGTGTTAATTTTAAAAATTGACCGACTTTATCAACGACATTGACAGAGAAATAATACTTTGATTGAATGTCCTCATCTTTGGTCAATAGTGTTTCACTAACATAAGAGTTAAACATATGACCACTAATACCTAAGCGGATATTTTTAGCTACTGTAATAATATCGCTAACAACACTCGTTGCAGTTGGCTTTTCACCAGCTCCAGGACCATAGTACATTGACTCACGAACACCAGAACTTTGAACATAAACGGCATTCATTTCATTCTGAACCGAAGCTAGTGGATGACTTTTAGGAACTAAAACTGGCCCCACTTCCGCTGAAACACTGCCATTAGTTATTTTTGATGAACCTAACAATTTGACAATATATCCCAATTGTTGAGCCATTTGAATATCATCAGATGACATACCACGAATACCCTTTTTGTCAATATCATCCAAATCAATACTCATACCAAAGGCAAATTGCGTCAGTATTGCCACTTTATAAGCCGCATCTATCCCATCGACATCATTTGTTGGATCAGACTCAGCAAAACCTAGTGCTTGCGCTTGATCTAATGCCTGTTCATACGACCATCCTTCGTTAGCCATTTTAGTTAACATATAGTTAGTCGTTCCATTTAAAATGCCTCGAACACTCGTAATATTATCTGCAGCCAAGCTATTAGCAATCGTTCTTAATATAGGGATTCCACCGGCAACAGCGGCTTCATAATAGAGATCTCGTTGATATTTATTCGCTGTTTCAACTAATTCTTTTCCATGAAGTGCCAACAAGTCTTTATTTGCGGTCACAACATGCTTACCATTTTCAAGTGCTTGCATGATATACGTTTTAGCTGGCTCAATTTGACCAATCAACTCAACTACCACTTGAATCTCTGGATTAGCTAAAATATCTTGATAATTAGTTGTCAAATGAATGTCATAATTTTTAGCTAAATCTGATTTTTCTGCTTCATCACGTACTAATGCTTGCTCTACGACAATTTCAACACCAGTTACAAGTGATATTTTTTCTTGATGCTCCTTTAAAATTAAGGGAACACCTGAACCAACCGTCCCTAAACCTAAAACAGCCACTTTTAATTTTTCCATAAAAAAACTCCTTACTTAAGCTTTGATTAAAACGTTATCATCGTTTTTTAATCAAGATAATATCTCTCAGTATACCTAAATTTAGCCACTTTTGCTAGCCCTTAACAGATAAAACTTAAATAACATTCAAATATATTTAGTAAGAATAAACGCATGATGCTTCTGCACTTAAAATCAGAATATGAGAAGCGGTTTAACAAAATGGTTTAAGCAATTTGAAATAACTCACATTTTTCTGAAACCATTCATTTTAACTCAATCCATCTCTCTTTAGACAGATTTAGAGGGCAAAGCATAAGTATTTTCTACTTTTACCTTACCCTCTTATCATAATTTGCACTTAACTGTGTTGAGAATGAGTAATGTGTTTAAAACTTTGTCCAAGAATATCCACTACATGCTGATCGTCTAATGAATAGTAAACTGATTTCCCCTCTTTACGCGACTTAACTAAATGATTTAAACGCAATAATTTAAGTTGATGGGAGACTGCCGATTGTTCAAGTCCTATTTTTTCGACAATTGCTCCCACATTCTGCTCTGAATGACTTAAGAGAGTTAATATTTTTATACGAGTTGGATCCCCCAACGCTTTATACAATTGACTCACTTTTTCAATCATCTCTGGTGTTGCCATAAGTTCAGCCATTATGCTCTCCTCTTTCTACTCAAGTCCTTGTTTATGATTTCAAACAAGTCAATTTAATTGATGAAGACCGCTCTCACTCCACGTTACTTCACAACTCCACTGTTCTATGCTAATATGTTTTATCAAAAAAGTCTAGTCTTTCACTCTCTAAAACGAAATTATTCTCATTTACATAAAAAGAAGGCGACATTTCTGCCAACCTTCCCTATTTTATCGTAATTATTTAGTTAATAGCTCAATACTTTTATTGATTTGCGATACTTTTTCAGAAACTGCTACTTGGCTATCTCCTTGAGCAGCAATGTAAAACTTAATTTTCGGCTCAGTCCCTGATGGGCGAATAGCTACCCAACTGCCATCAGCTAATGAATATTTCAAAACATTCGCTTTCGGTAAGTCAATTGTTTCGACAGTTCCATCATCTAAAGTCGCTTGTTGTACTTCGAAATCTTCTGTTTTTACAATTGCGATACCACCGAAATCAGTCATTCTTTCTGTTCGTGCCTTTGCCATTAACGCGTTTATTTTAGCTACGCCTTCAATCCCTGACATTGTAACTGAAATTGTCTTTTCTTCAAAATAGCCAAATTCAGCAAAAATCTCTTGAAGGCCATCATATAAGGTTTGCCCCTTTTTCTTGTAAGATGCAGCCACTTCAGCTAATAAAAGTAAGGTTTGGATAGCATCTTTATCACGAACAAAAGACTTAACAAGATAGCCATAACTTTCTTCAAAACCAAACATAAAGGTATGAGACCCAGTTTGTTCAAATTCTTCAATTTTTTCAGCAATAAATTTAAACCCAGTTAAAACATTCATCATTTCAACATTATATTTTCGACAAACTGCTGTTGCCATTTCACTTGAAACAATTGACTTCAAAACAGCTGCATTGGTCGGTAATAGCCCCGCCTCTTTTTTAGCTTTTAAAATATATTGAATCAACAATGCGCCAATCTGATTACCAGTCAATACCTGATAAGTACCATCTGGTAAGCGAACAGCAGCACCCAAACGATCCGCATCTGGATCAGTCGCAACTAGTAAATCTGCTCCTTCTTTTTCACCTAATCTAATGGCATACTCAAAAGCAGATAATTCTTCTGGGTTGGGAGACTTAACAGTTGTAAAGTCTGGATCAGCAATGGCCTGCTCTGGCTCAAGAATAAATTGCTCAAACCCAGCTTGCTTTAAGGCACGTTCTCCCAACATTTTTCCAGTTCCGTGCAGGGGAGTGAAAACTAATTTAAGTTCTTTACCGTATTCTTTGATCAACTCATGGTCAATCGACACAGACTTTATTTGCTCCAAATAACTACTATCAAGCGCTTCGCCAACACTCTCAATATATGATGAAGGGTTCTGCTCACTGTGATCGGCAATTTTAATTGCTAAAGGATTTTCGATTTGACGGACAAAGGTTGTTAATGCATCCGCATCTTGTGGAGGCATTTGGCCACCATCCGCTCCGTAAACTTTATACCCGTTGTAAGCTGCTGGATTATGACTAGCTGTAATCATGATACCGGCGATACAGTTTAACTCACGAACTGCAAAAGATAGCTCTGGTGTTGGTCGTAAACTTTCAAAAACATACGCTTTAATGTGATGATTTGCTAATACACGCGCTGCTTCCACGCCAAATTCTGGTGACTGATGCCGAGAATCATACGCAATTACTACACCACGATTTTTAGCGGTTTCATCTAACGTTTCTATAAAAAGTGCCAAGCCTTCTGTTGCTTGTCTTACAGTGTAAACATTCATACGGTTGATCCCCGCGCCCAAAATGCCGCGCATTCCTGCTGTACCAAATTCTAAAGGTGCATAAAAAGCATCCTCTAATTGCTCAGGATTTGTTGCTAATTCAGTTAAATTTTCTTTTAAAGCCCCTGGTAAATCCGGCTGTTCTTGCCATTCTTTATATACTTGTTGCCAAGTCATCCAAGCCACCTCTTTCAATAAATTGTACAAAATACAGTATACCATTAAACAATTGACTCTGCTCTATTTTTTAGCAATAACCACAAAAAAAGTCAGAATAAGCCCCCCCCCGACTTATTCTGACTTTTTTGAAAGATTCACTATGCCACTATTTCTTAATAAAGCTCCAGATATTGCTCCCGTTCCCACTCTGACACTTGTTGGCGGAAAGCACTCCACTCTAGACGTTTAGCCTCAACGAAATTAGCGTAAATATGCTCTCCTAACGCTCCGATGATGACCTCATCTTTACGTAATGCCTTGATAGCATTGTGTAAGGTAGATGGTAAATCAGTGATTTGCGCTGCCTCACGCTCTTCTTCATTCATGATATAAATATTACGGTTAACCTCAGCTGGTGGCACAATCTTATTGCGTATTCCATCTAAACCGGCTTCAAGTAAAACTGCCATCGCCAAGTAAGGATTCGCTGACGGATCAACAGACCGTAATTCCAATCGAGTTGACAAGCCACGTGACTCTGGAACTCGAACTAATGGTGACCGGTTACGACCACTCCAAGCAACATATACTGGCGCTTCAAACCCAGGCACCAAACGCTTATAAGAATTAACAGTTGGATTGCAAACTGCTGTGTACGCACGAGCGTGGGCAAGTAAACCACCTAGGAAATAGTAAGCTGTTTGACTTAATTGGCGCTCCCCTTCTTCATCAAAAAAAGCATTCCCTTCATCGGTAAAGAGAGACATATTACAATGCATCCCTGATCCTGCTATCCCATGTAAAGGCTTAGGCATAAAGGTCGCATGCAGTCCGTGACGACGAGCAATAGTTTTAACTACTAATTTAAAAGTTTGAATATTATCACAAGCTTCCAAGACATCAGCATATTTGAAATCAATCTCATGTTGCCCCGGCCCACACTCATGATGAGAAGCTTCGACTTCAAAGCCCAAATTTTCAAGCTCTAAGACAATATCTCGACGACAATCTTCTCCTAAATCTTGGGGAGAAAAATCGAAGTAGCCACCATTATCATTTAATTCAGTTGTTGGCTTGTTATTTTCATCTAGCTTAAAAAGGAAAAATTCTGGCTCTGGTCCTAAATTAAAAGATGTAAACCCTAGTTCCTTCATCTCTTTAATCACTCGCTTCAAATTACCGCGAGGATCCCCTAAAAATGGCGTCCCTTCAGGCATGTAAATATCACAAATTAACCGAGCAACTTTTCCTTCACCATTTTCCCAAGGAAAAATCAACCAAGTACTCAAATCTGGAAACAGATACATGTCACTTTCTTCGATTCTCACAAACCCTTCAATTGAAGACCCATCAAACATCATCTTGTTGTCCAAAACTTTGTCTAATTGGCTAATCGGTACTTCTACATTCTTAATTGTTCCCATTACGTCGGTAAACATCAAACGTAAAAATCGGACATTTTCTTCCTTAGCAATTTTTTTGATCTCGGCAATTCGTTTGGTATTTTTTTCCACAGTTGTCGTCCCCATTTGTCTTTAGTTTTTAAAACCTTGGGCCTTCAGATTGGAAAGGATTTTGCCGATTTAAGCCACTCTCAGCAAGTAGCTCATCATAAAAAATCCTCCGCACCTCATTGTCCGTTAAGTGGTAAGCTGCTTTCTGTGAAGAATGTTGCTTCGCTTTTTCTCGTTCATAATGCTTGCGAATGCCAGCCATATTGTAGCCTGCATCCAACCAATCTTTAATCTCAAGTAAACGATCCACATCATTCAAAGAATACATCCGCTGATTACTACTTGTTCGCTCTGGAAATACTAGTTCCTGTTCTTCGTAATAACGAATTTGCCTAGCACTTAAATCAGTTAATTTCATAACTGTTCCAATCGGAAAAACAGACATCGACTTCCGCAATTCTTTTTCACTCATAGCAGCCCTCCTCTCAATTGATACTAGCATCATACCAGTTTGAAAAAAAACTGTCAACAAACGATGTCAGCTTCCCTAACATGAAACCTTATTTTTTTGATCTATCATTGAACACTCTAAAAATATCATTGATAAATCAACATTTATCCTAATATTAATCAAACTATTTTTTGTGCATTTTTACTTATTTTTTATTTTATATTCGTTTTACATAAATAACCATCAAAAAATCGACCTATACCAATTAAAATCAGTCTATAATTTCACTCTCACTAAATTTTCTTTAGCAAACTAAAAAAAACTGTTTTCCAGTTTAATTAATTACTGGAAAACAGCCTATTTATTCATTAGTAAAAAAAACATCATTAACCGCATGAGAGACTGCTAACTTAACATGCTCATACGTCAATCCTCCCTGCACATACAACACGTAAGGCGAACGAAGTGGTCCATCAGCCGTTAACTCTAAGCTAGCCCCTTGTACAAATGTTCCTGCAGCCATAATAACATCGTCCTCATAGCCTGGCATATAGGCAGGGATAGGCGAAACGTGCGCGTCAACTGGTGAATAAGCTTGAATTGCTTGGCAAAATTTTACCATTACTTCTTCTTCCTTTAACTCAACCATCTGAATCAAATCAGTTCTCACATCATTCCACTTAGGCGTTGATTCGATACCGAACTCCGCAAATAGTGCAGAAGTAAAAACAGCTCCTTGAATTGCTTGACTGACAGTATGAGGCGCTAAAAAGAACCCCTGAAGCATTTCATGAGCGCTATATAGCATAGCACCCGCCTCCTTACCAACTCCCGGTGTGGTTAATCGATACGCACAATGCTTAATTAAATCAGAACGTCCAGCAATGTAACCGCCTGTTTTACAAATCCCTCCACCAGGATTTTTAATTAATGATCCAGCCATTAGATCTACGCCAACTTCAGTTGGTTCCAGCATTTCGGCAAATTCTCCGTAACAATTGTCTGTAAAAATAATTATCTCTGGAAAATGTTTTCTTACAAATGCTACCATTTCCGCTATTTTTTCAATCGTAAATGACGGACGCTTGTCATAGCCTCGTGACCGCTGAATGGCTATGACCTTCGTTCTAGAAGTAACTTTTTCTTTAATCCCCTCAAAATCGACCTCACCATTAGAAAGAAGCTCCACTTGATTATAGCCAATATCATATTCCTTAAACGAGCCTATCCCATCACCCGTTAACCCAATGACTTCAAGTAGAGTGTCGTAGGGCGTCCCCGTTATGTATAGCAACTCATCTCCTGGGCGTAAAACCCCAAACAAAGCAGTGGCAATTGCATGAGTCCCAGAAATTAATTGAGGTCGAACAATAGCATCCTCCGTTTTGAACACATCAGCGTAGATAGCTTCAAGCGCTTCTCTCCCTAAATCATTGTAGCCATAACCCGTCGACATTGCAAAATGACTTTCTGAAAGCTGGTTATGTCGAAAAGCCGTTAAAACTTTATTTTGATTGAAAAGGGCGACATCTTGTATCTGTCTATAAATTGGGATAATTTTCTCATCTACTTCTTTAATTTTTCTACTTAATTCTGGTGATAAACTAGACATCCAACCTGTCATTCGCTCTCCTCCTCAATCCAACGAGAATTTTTCGAAGCGAATCCCTTCGCAATGTAACCGCCGCTTTTCTCATCAAATTCCTGACTAACTAATAACGTCATTGTAGCCAAGCGATTAAGTAAATAACCTTCATCTGCTCGTAAATATTTTTCATACGGTTCAAATATTTCCATTATCTGTTGCCTAATTCCAGCCTCAACAATTACTTTATCCGCTGGATTTTTAGCAGACACTTGAACATTAGGAAACAACGTTGGAACAAAAGAGTGTTCATCAATTTGATCTCTCTTATTATAAACCGTTACAACAGGTATATCGCTCATTTCTAATTCAGCTAACAATCCCAAAACCGTTTTCTCTTGAAGATAACGATCTTCTGAACTAGCGTCAACAACGTGCAATAATAAATCCATACTTCTACTCTCTTCCAATGTTGATTGAAAAGCTTCAATTAATTGCGTTGGCAAATCCTGAATGAACCCCACCGTGTCAGTTAGGGTCACTTGAAACCCTTCTGCCATTTGCCATTTTTTCGTTAGGGGATCTAGGGTCGCAAATAGTTGATCTTCTGAATAGGTATCAGCATCGGTCAGCATGTTAAGCAAGGTTGATTTTCCAGCATTTGTATAACCAATCAAGCCAATCTGAAAAACAGCGGCATCCTTGCGTTTTTGACGATTACGCTCTCGACTCGCCCCAACTTCCTTCAACTCACGACGAATTGCTGTCAACTTATTGCGAATGTGTCGTCTGTCTGTTTCTAACTTAGTTTCACCTGGGCCACGCGTACCAATTCCACCACCCAAACGTGACAAACTCGTCCCTTGTCCTGTTAAGCGTGGCAATAAATAATTTAATTGTGCTAGCTCAACTTGAAGTTTTCCCGCTTTTGAGCGAGCTCTCATTGCAAAAATATCCAAAATCAGCTGAACCCTATCTAAAACCCGAACATTCACTGCATCATTAATTAGCTGACTTTGATGTGGAGTCAATGGCTGATTAAACACAACCAAATCTGCTTCATATGCCTCTACTAAGTTGACTAATTCCGCTAACTTCCCTTTACCAATAATAGTCTGCCGATTAACAATCTGTCTTTTTTGCACAAGCTGAAAAACAACTTCTCCTTGAGCAGTTTCAGTTAGATTTTTCAACTCGGTCATGGATTCATGAAAATATTGTTGATTCTCTTGGGTTTCTACCCCTACTAAAATAACTCGTTCACGCTCTAACACGTATTCAAGCTCCTCTCTTACTCCAACCAGTCAGCAACGGCTGACTCTAATCCTTCTAATTCTTCTGGATATTGAATCAAATCCCACCAATCTAAAAACATCCGATTACGAAACCATGTTAATTGACGTTTAGCATACCGACGAGAATTCTGTTTAACTTGCTCAACTACTTCAGCAAGAGTTGATTGCTCCTCAAAATAAGGAAAAAATTCTTTATATCCAATTCCCTGTGCACCTTGAACTTCACCCTGTTCATATACATAACGAGCCTCATCTAACAAACCGCTGTCCATCATAAGCTCGACTCGCTGATTTATCCGTTGATACAATAACTCTCTTTCAGTTGTCAAACCAATCAACTTAACATCATACAAAGCATTAGTCACTTGTCGAAAATCACTCTTTGATTGATCTAACAAACTTTTCCCAGTCAATTCAATCACTTCTATCGCACGAATGACACGCCTAACATTATTAGGGTGAATAGTCGCCGCAGCTGCCTCATCTTGCTCTCGTAACCTTTCCCACAACTGTAGCGCGCCAAAACGTGCCCCATACGCCTCTAGTTCTTCCCGCAAAGCAGATGTGTCCAATTCTTTACCTTGCCCGCCTAATTCAAAATCAAATAACAACGCTTGAATATATAGCCCTGTGCCTCCCACAATAATTGGCAATTTACCACGCATCTGGCACTCCTCAATTAACTGGCGAGCCATAGATTGAAAATCAGCTACTGAAAAAGTCTCAGTGAGCTCTCTAACATCAAGCAAATGGTGAGGAACCCCCTCTTGCTCGCTTAATGTAGCCTTTGCAGTTCCTATATCTAGCTTACGATAAACTTGTAAAGAATCCCCGCTAATAATCTCGCCATTGAATTTTTTTGCTAACTTTACACTTAAATCAGTTTTGCCAACCGCCGTAGGGCCAACAATCACTAACACTTTTTCTTTTTTTTCCATCGGTTTACCTCTCATTTTTAAAAGACTGATTGCATTGAATTACGGATGCGAATAGCCTCTCTTGGATAATCAGTATGAATCCCTGCTAATTTCTGCCTGAAGCAATACTCCATCTGAACCCTATCATTAACAGTCCACGGACGAACTATCTTAGGATAATTTCTAATAGCCACGCCTTGCTTCAGTACCCAATCAATCTTAGGATGAATCGCCTTAATCAAACTCATTCCAGAAGCTGCTTCTATTTTTTTTGCAGAAGTAGCCATTATATAAGCTATATCAGTTGCCGAATCAAATTCGTGAACACGTTTAAGAGAGTCCAAATTAAAACTAGAATAGATATACTCAAACGACCATGCCTGCTTCATCATAGCTTTAGCTAGTGCCTCTTCAATTCCAGGGTATTCTTTTTCGTCTGTTTTGATTTCAATATTAAGTAATCCCTTAAATTGTTGCTGCTGTAAAAATTCTAATACCTCTGTAAAAAGTGGAATTCGTTGATCGCTGTACTGAGAATCAAACCAACTCCCCGCATCTAACTGTTGTATTTCTGCTAACATAAAACTATTAATTTCACCCTGGCCATTCGTTGTACGATCAACCGTGTTGTCATGGATAACCACTAATTTTTGATCCTTAGTGTACTGGACATCTAATTCAATACCATCACTTTCACAAGCAATCGCTTCCTGAAACGCAGCTAATGTATTTTCAGGATGAGTTCCTTTACTACCTCGATGGGCAATCACTTTAGTCATCTTTACTGACCTCCAATTCTCTCTTATTCTATCACTTTCCTAACAAAAGTAGTAGGGGGAAGAATGCTTTATAACATCATAAACAGACTCATACGGCTATCATGATAATCTAACTTGTATATTACTGGCTTTTTTCAGCAATCTATTAGATAATAGATAGTATCCAATAGATGAAAAGGTGATGAAAAAATGAAAAAATTCGTATCTGGATTCCTAGCAGGAACAACTGTTACAGTCGCAACCTTGGCTGGTCTTCTATACGGCGTTAAAAAAACTGTAATTGAACCTATCGAAGAAAAAGAAAATCAAATTGATGACAACCGTCGTAAAGCAATGCGCAAAAGCCGTGCCCGCTAATTAAATAACAAAAAAAATGAACTATTTCCCATTAATCAGAGCCCTCTTATGCAGCAAATAAGAAGACTCTGATTTTGTTTGTCTCAATGAAAAAAACACTCAGTCATGAAGACTGAGTGTTTTTGATTTAAGTCATTATTAGTTTTTAGTAACGTTAGCTGCTTGTGGTCCACGGTCTGTATCTTCGATATCAAAAGTAACTGATTGACCTTCTTCTAATGATTTGAACCCTTCTCCTTGGATCGCTGAAAAATGTACAAATACGTCTCCACCATCATTTTCGCGTTGGATAAATCCAAAGCCTTTTTCTGCGTTAAACCATTTTACTGTACCTTGTTCCATGTTGCGTTTCCTCCTCGTGCCTGTTCGTGCACATAATATTGTAAAACTTTTTCTGGTACGATAGAGGTCTTAATGACTCTTTCTATATAACGACCATTCCAGAATTACACTTATTATGATAACGCATTAACAAAACAAATGCAAGTAGAACGTTTTCAGATTCTTTCTACGTTTAACGTATATTAAATAACATGTTGCTCTTTCAGACTACAGTAACTTCGATGCCCAATTATCAAATGATCTAGTACTTCAATGCCCATTAATTCACCACATTCAACTACCCTTTTAGTGAATTTAATATCATTTTCGGATGGATAAGTATCTCCAGAAGGATGATTATGAACTAAAATTATTCTTGCGGCTGACAATTTCACTGCAGAACGAAATATTTCTCTTGGATGAGCAATACTCTGATTCAAACTCCCTATGAATAACGTTTCTTTTTTTATAATTTCATTTTTCGTATTTAAATACAAGCCAATTAAATGTTCTTGACGTAAATCTTTTAGTTCATCAATCATCATTTGGCCAATTTCCATACTAGAAGCGACCTTGCCCAAAGTCAGTTGTTGAGCTTTAGCAAGACGAGAACCAAATTCTACAACCGCTCGCAACTCCAACGCTTTAATCGGTCCTATCCCTTTTATCCCTTGAAGCTCTTCAAGAGAGGCCATTTTTAACTCATATAAACTTCCAAAATGGTTTAAGAATTGTAAGGCCATATGCATCACATTTTTCTCTTTAGAGCCTGTTCTTAATAAAATCGCTAGTAGCTCTTGATCGGACAACGCGCCTTCTCCGTAGTGGAGCAACCTTTCTCGCGGGCGATTGGCTTCTGGCATTTCTGAAACTAAATTTTGATTTCTAGGTTCTTCGTTCAAAAAAACTCCTCCTTTTTGCATCCTACTAATAAGATAAGCAAAAAAGAGGAGAAATCATTTATTTTTTTAGAAGTTGCTTAACTTCACCCAAATCAGCCTTCACAATTAACGCCTTCTCACTTATTTCTGGTATTGGCTGCAATAAATCTGGAACCATAATAACATCAACACCAGCATCGTATGAAGCTCTTACTCCGTTAAAAGAGTCTTCCAACATCAAGCAATCTGATGCATTAATCTCAAGCATTGCGACTGCTTTTTCAACAATTTCTGGATCTGGCTTAGCCCGCTTTACATCTTCAGCAGACACAATTCCAACAAAAAAATCACGAATTTTAGCCTTTTCTAATAAAATATCGATAAATACTCGCAAATTGCTACTAGCCACTACACAAGGAATATTCTCCTGTTTAAAATAGCGCAAAATTTCAACGACTCCTGGTTTTAGTGCCGCTTTCCCCGCCAAAAACATTTTTTTAACTTCTTGATGCGTTTCATCCATAAACCCATCAATCATCTCTCTTGGGATATCAGAAAAATCTTGATAATACGCCTGTAACAACTCTTCATCAGAAATTCCCACATAGCGCATATACAACTCTTCATCGTACCCTTTCATTCCATATTTTGGCGCTAAATTCAGACTCGCCTCACAATATATTGTCTCCGTATCAAAAAGCAATCCATCCATATCAAAAATAACGCCTTTGTACTCTTTCTTCATTGGAACCTCCTAATTGAAACTCTCTCAATGCTATATCTATCATGCTCACATCAAAAAAGTTCAGCTACTTTAATCCCTTATTTCACATTTTCTAATAAAAACGCTCTGACCTGCGAAATAAAATACAACGAACCAGTCACTAACAACACATCGTTTTCACTTATCTGCTCCTGCAATTGTAATAACTTCTCTTGCCAGTCAGCAACCAGCAAAGCTTTCCCGGCCATGTCTGGATAATCACCAAGCTCATAGGCCTTAGGATAATCAAAACTGGTTAAAAATAAATGTAAATCAGGAACTGTCATAAGTAAGTGTAACATCTTTTCAACTTCTTTGGGCCTTATTGCCGCAAAAATCGTATAAATCTTCCTATTAGGAAATTCCATTTTTAGATTATGGACTAAAACTTCAACCGCAGGCTCATTATGAGCCCCGTCAATTAGCACAAGGGGCGATTGACTGATCGTTTCCATTCGCCCAGCCCATTCAACTCTCTTAAGAGCCTTTCTCACCATTTCCTGACTTACATCATACCCAAGCATTGAACCTAATTGATAATATAATTCAATAGCTAAACCAGCATTGTCTCGTTGATGTTGACCAACTAAAGGAATCTCAACAGCCTTCATTTCAAAATTGGGTCTGATAAAATCAAAAACCTCGCCATTCATTCCTAAAGAACGCGCTTCTTTAATTTGATACGTAACTTGATACTGAGACAGTGTACTTTTCATTTCTTTCGCGACTTCAGCAATAACATCAAAAGCTTCTGTTGTTAAATTACCTGTTACCACCGGCCTTCTAGCCTTGATAATCCCAGCCTTCTGAGCAGCGATTTCAGGTATCGTGTATCCCAAAATGTCCATGTGATCTAACCCAACTGTTGTGATTCCTGAAATAAGCGGTGTAATAACGTTGGTACAATCAAGTGTTCCACCTAAGCCGACCTCAATAATCGCTACATCAACAACTTTTTCATAAAAATAATCAAACATCATTGCTGTAACAATTTCAAAT
Source organism: Vagococcus sp. WN80Y (assembly GCF_059621045.1). Taxonomy (NCBI): domain Bacteria; kingdom Bacillati; phylum Bacillota; class Bacilli; order Lactobacillales; family Enterococcaceae; genus Vagococcus; species Vagococcus sp. WN80Y. The sequence goes on along the minus strand of NZ_JCAQHY010000160.1, from coordinate 26,622 downwards.
TCCGTCGCGCCACTAAGCTCAGGTATTTGATCAAGTTCAGCAACTAACGGCTGAAACTTTTCAACCATCCTCACTAATTCTTGATCAGATATTGGACTACCATTGATAGCAATTCGTTCATTAAATAGTGTAATATAAGGGGAAGTGAAGGTCCCAACAACGAGACCCATCTCTTCCAATAAGCACCTTAAAAAGGTCACAGTAGACCCTTTTCCATTAGTCCCACCAATATGAACTGTTTTTATCTTTCGCTGTGGGTTATCAATTTTGTCGAGTAGGCCATTAATCCGTTGCAAACCCGGACGTGAGCCAAACGCTAAACGACTATGAATCCACTCTAGCGCTTCCGTATATGTCATACTCGAGCTCCCTTCTCACTACTTATCTCGTAAGGTAGCAATTCTTTCCTTAACAGCTGCTTGTTTTTCTAGATACCCTTTTTCTTTTTCACGCTCACCAGCTACCACCTCTTCTGGTGCATTCGCCACAAAACGTTCATTAGATAACTTGCCTTGAACTAGCTTAACTTCTGTTGTCCATTTAGCCAACTCTTTTTCCAAACGAGCGATTTCTTCGTCTATATTAATTAAATCAGCTAACGGTAAATAGATTTCAGCACCTGTAATCACCGCACTCATCGCCAATTCTGGCGCCTCAATAGCTGGCGAGATAACTAATTCTTCTGGATTACAGAAGCGTTCAATATAATTTTTATTTGTTTTCAAAAAGTCCTCAACAGCTGAGTCATTAGTTTTAATCAACAATGTAATTGCTTTAGATAATGGCGTATTCACTTCTGCACGAATATTACGTACAGAACGAATCACCTCTTTCAGCACTTCCATACCATGAGCAGCTTGCTCATCACTTAATTCTGGAACAACTGTCGGATAATTTGCAACCACAATCGAATCACCTTCATGAGGAATTTTTTCCCAGATAGCTTCTGTTACAAATGGCATGATTGGATGCAGTAATCGTAAAATATTATCTAATGTATAAACAAGAACACTCCGAGTCATTTGTTTTTGAGCCTCATCTTCACCAAATAACACTTCTTTACTCATCTCAATGTACCAATCACAGAAATCATCCCAGATAAAGTTATATAAATGACGACCGGCTTCTCCAAATTCAAACTTCTCAAATAACGTATTAACACGCTCAATCGTTTCATTCAATCGTGTCAAAATCCACCGATCAGCTACCGTTTTATGACCCGTTAAATCAATCTCTTCAAACGTAAATTCTTCCGTATTCATCAAAACAAATCGACTAGCATTCCAAATTTTGTTGATAAAATTCCAAGACGCATCCATCTTATCATAACTAAAACGCATGTCCTGACCTGGCGTTGATCCATTTGACATAAACCAACGCAACGCATCAGCTCCGTATTTATCAATCACTTCCATCGGATCAATCCCGTTACCAAGAGATTTACTCATTTTGCGGCCATCTTCCGCTCTAATCAACCCATGCATTAAGACATTCTTAAACGGTGCTTTACCAGTGAATTCCAAACTTTGGAACATCATGCGACTCACCCAGAAAAAGATAATATCATATCCTGTAACTAGGGTCGAATTAGGGAAATAACGTTGATAATCTGGCGCTTCTTCATTCGGCCAGCCTAAAGTTGAAAAAGGCCATAAAGCTGAGCTAAACCACGTATCAAGGACATCCTCATCTTGTACCCAGTTCTCACTGTCGGCCGGAGCGTCTTCACCAACATACATCTCTCCTGTTTCTTTATGATACCAAGCAGGAATTTGATGTCCCCACCATAATTGACGTGAAATAACCCAGTCATGAACATTTTCCATCCACGTTGTAAAAGTTTGATTAAAGCGCGGCGGATAAAAATCAACACGGTCATCTGTTTTTTGGTTAGCCAGCGCTTCTTGAGCAAGTGGCGCCATTTTAACAAACCATTGAGTTGACAAACGAGGTTCAACAACAACACCACTCCGTTCAGAGTGACCAACACTGTGACTCATTTTTTCTATTTTAACCAAACGGCCTTCCGCCTCTAAATCCTTGATGACTTGTTTTCGAGCTACAAAGCGATCCATGCCTTCGTACTTCCCACCAAGACTATTAATAGAGCCATCTTCATTCATGACATTAACTCGCGGCAAACTGTGACGGTTACCGACCTCAAAGTCATTTGGATCGTGTGCTGGCGTAATTTTTACGACACCTGTTCCAAATTCAGGGTCCACATACCCATCTGCCACCACAGGAATTTCTTTATTCAATAAAGGTAAAATAACTTTTTTACCAATCAGATGTTGATAACGTGCATCATCAGGATGTACTGCCACGGCCGTATCTCCTAACATTGTTTCAGGACGAGTTGTCGCAATCTCAACTGATTCCCCACTACCATCTGCTAATAAGTAACTCATATGATAAAAAGCACCTTCTACATCTTTGTGAATAACTTCAATATCTGAAAGAGCAGTCTTAGCTTTCGGGTCCCAGTTGATAATATATTCGCCGCGATAGATCAACCCTTTTTCATATAGGCCAACAAATACCTTCCGTACAGCATCCGACAACCCTTCATCTAAAGTAAAGCGTTCGCGAGAATAATCAACTGATATACCAATCTTTGCCCATTGATCTCGAATATGCCCCGCATACTCTTCTTTCCATTCCCATGTTTTTTCTACAAACTTTTCACGCCCTAAATCATACCGTGTTAAACCATCCTCAGCCAGCTTTTCTTCTACTTTTGTTTGAGTTGCAATACCGGCATGGTCCATCCCTGGTAACCATAATGTATCATAACCCTGCATCCTCTTATGACGAATAATAATATCCTGTAATGTTGTATCCCATGCATGCCCCAAATGTAATTTTCCAGTCACATTTGGCGGAGGGATAACAATTGAATACGGAGCTGCGTCTAAATCGCCACTTGGAACAAATCGCTTATCCTCAACCCACTTTGCATAACGCCCAACTTCAACTTCTTGGGGCGCATATTTAGGAGCTAAGTTTTTTTCTTCTGACATAACCATTCCTCTTTCCTATGTATATTTAGTAATTATTAACAATTCTCTGATAGTATAGGGACGCTAAAATGACTGTAGAGATGATTGTCTACAACAAAAAAGCCCTAAAACACACATGTGTCTTAGGGCGTCATTCACGCGGTACCACCTAATTTATAACCAAAAAAGTTATATCTCTAGCGTGAGATAACGATCACGACTCGGATTAACTTACTATCAGTTCAATTAATCGACTCACAAGCTACCTTCACTCTCTTCCTAGTAAAAACCTTTCAGCCTTAGGGTTCTCTTTCTAGCACTATTTCAACAGCTACTCTTCTTGCTCAATGTCCTTACCATATTCTACATGGAAAGTCACTTTACGTCAAACATTCTTCTAGATAAACTAACATCACAACAAAAAAACCTCCTTCTTAAGAACTCAAACAAAGGAGGTTAATCTGATTAAATTAATTCTTTAGCAGCTACTAGTGCTTTTTCATAATCTGGTTCTGTTGCAATCTCTGGCACTAACTCTTCGTAAACAATCGTCATCTCTCTATCTACTACAAAAATTGCGCGAGCTAACAAGTCAACCTCTGGCATAAACAAGCCATAAAGCTTGCCAAATTTCAACTCTGTATCATGAAGCATCTGCATATCAACGCCTTCTGCTGCACACCAAGACTCTTGTTCCTCTTTAGTATTATTAGAAATAGTTAAAAAATGAACGCCGTCTATTTTAGCCGCTTCCTCATTAAAACGCTTCGTTTGCAATTGACATACACTCGTATTAATATTTGGAACCACACTAATAATCACGGGTTTATCTGAAAGATCTGACAATTGAATAATTTGTTTATTCAAATTAACTAATGAAAAATCGGGTGCTTTTTCTCCTACTTTTGGTTGGACACCTGCTAATTCTAATGGCTTGCCTTTCAATGTTACCTTCATATTTACTGATAACTCCTCCCATATTTGATACTATTAGTATACGAGATATCTCATCTAAAAACAAAACTCATGCTTACTGGTTAGCGAAATTAAACTGATGATTGGAAGTAAAGTTTTCGTCAAAATAAATCAATGTTTGCAATTCTGTCGTTAAATCGATGTACTGGATCTTAACATTGTCAGGAACTTTTACCCTACCTGGCGCAAAATTTAAGATTGCAGTAATTCCAGAAGCAACAATCGAATCAACTGCTCCTTGAGAATGCTTACTTGGAACTGTTGAAATAGCTGTCATAACGCCCTCTTTTGCAACAACTTCATCTAGCTCATCCATATGACGGATTGTGATGTTATTAATTTTTGTCCCCACCAGATTTGGATCACTATCGAAGGCACTGACGATGTTCAAGTATTCATTTCGACGAAAATTATTTTTAATCAACGCTTTCCCTAAATTCCCAACACCAATCAGCGCAATGCGCTTCTCAACTTGAGTATTTAGGATATGACTAAACACTTGAATTAAATAGCTAACGTCATAGCCATAGCCACTTCTTCCTAATTCACCAAAATGTGAAAAATCACGTCGGATTGTCGCAGAAGGAACCTGGATTAATTGGCTAAATTCCTTAGACTTAATTCGTTCAACATTCGATTCTTCTAAAATTTTTAAATAGCGATAATACAAAGGAATTCTTTTTGCTGTTGCATTTGGTATTTTACATTCTTCTTCTTTTTTCATTCTCTCACCTCTTGTTAAAACATTCACACTTTAAGTGTACCATTGACTGAGACTCTTTACAATAACTTTGTGAAAATACTGATTAATTATCTCAATATATAAAAAAGATTGAAACAAAAAGTAAAAATACTTCCGTTCCAACCCTTTATTTATATTATAATAAGTCGTCAAATTCTTCTTGTTTTCCTGCTAAAAATTGTTGACCTGACTGTATTTCACTGACTTTTATCCCCGCAACAGCTCGTTCGATCAACCCTTCTACATCTAATTTTTCTTCATAACCGATTGCTCTATCTAAACGAGGTTTAGTTTTTGGTTTTGGTGGAGCAAAGATTGTGCAGCAATCCTCAAATGGTTGAATAGCCAAATCAAAGGTATCAATTTTTTCCGCTATTTCGATAATCTCACTCTTATCCATCGAGACCACTGGACGAATGATTGGCGTTGACGTAACTTCATTAATCGCAATCATGCTATGTAAGGTCTGAGAAGCAACCTGCCCTAGTGATTCACCATTAATAATTGCTAAGCCTTTGCGCTTCTCACGAATACGATCTGTAATTCGCAACATAAACCGACGAGTGACTGTCATCAAATAGCCTTCTTCAACATGTTTCTTAATTTCTTCTTGAATTTCTGTAAAAGGCACTTCGATAAACTGAATACTCCCAACATATGGTACCAATTTGACCGTTAAATCCTTTGCTTTATTTAATGCTTGTTGACTTGTATAAGGAGGACTATGAAAATGAACAGCTTCGATTTGAACCCCACGCTTCATAGCCAAATAACCAGCTACTGGCGAATCAATTCCACCGGAAAGCATTAACATACCACGGCCACTTGACCCCACCGGTAGGCCACCAGCCCCTAAAATTGTTTCACAGGATATAAACGCTCCATCTGGTCTAATTTCTACTCGCAAGGTTATATCTGGTTTCTTCATTTGCACAACAATATCAGGAATAGCTTGAATAACATGATGACCAACTTCTCGGTTTAACTCATTAGTATCCAATTCAAATTCTTTGTCTGAACGCTTAGTATTCACCTTAAAACTTTGTCCTTCTTGATAGACTTCTTTCATCAAAGTCACTGCTGTTGCATAAATAGCCTCAGTCGTTTTCTCTATCTTTATTGAAGGTGATACATTTTGAATACCAAAAATTGGTTTTAAAGATTCGATAACCCCTGCACTGTCTTCTCCATTTAGTAGCAAATGCATACGATCTCGATTCGCATGAACTTTCACTTTAGGGTATTGATTAAGTGCCTTCTTGACATTAGATGCTAAAATACTAATAAAAATCCGCTTATTTTTACCTTTGGTAGAAAGTTCTCCATAGCGGACCATAATTTCTGTATAGTTCATTAACTTCCCTCCCTAATCATTAATTTTTGAGAATTGTTGATACAACTGATTAAAAACAATCATAAACTGCTCAGCTTCAACCATGGTCGATCCAGCTTCTAAACTTAAGCGAACGGCTGTAGTTGCAACAGCATCATGAACACCCATTGCATGTAGCGTGCTTCCAGCAACCTTACTGCGACTTGAACAGGCGCTCGTCGTTGAGATTATGATATCTTTTTGCTCAAAAGCATGGACCAATACCTCTCCCTTAATTCCTTTTAAGCCAAAGCATAGAATATGAGGAGCAAAATTCTCGTTATTCTCAGAAAAAATGGTCACTTTATCATACTTACCTAATGAATCCAAGAGATACTCTTTAATATTAGCTTCTCGCCGATTTTTCAAATCTTGATCGTCTAAATGCAAACGGACCGCCCGAGACATTGCAACAATTCCCGGAACATTTTCAGTCCCACTACGATGATTACTCTCTTGACCACCTCCATTTAAAAGTGGGGCGATTAACCGACCTCTACGACTGAAAAGAAACCCGACCCCTTTTGGTCCATGGAATTTATGAGCTGAGAAAGTAGCGAAATCAACACGCGGAGTTAACCACCTTGAAGATGGTACCTTTCCTAAGGCTTGAACAGCATCTACATGAAAGTGAATGGTTGGATAAGGTGCCAAAATCTTACTAACTTCTTCAATAGGTTGAACACTTCCAACTTCGTTATTAACGGCCATAATTGAAACCAAGATAGTCTCAGGACGAATGAGCAACGATAGCGCTGAGACATCAACCATTCCACGATTGTCTACTGGTACCTTGGAAATTTCAAATCCAAACTGTTCTAATTGCTGCGCAGCCTTTGAAACTGCTGAATGCTCAATATCAGAAATAATTAAATGCTTACCAAATCCATTTTTTTCAATCGCAGTCCCTTTGATAACCCAGTTATCTCCTTCAGTCCCACCACTCGTAAAATAAATCTCTTCTGGAAATACTTCCAGTAACTCTGCAATCTGCTTGCGAGATTGATCAAGAAGACGAGTTGCTTGACTTCCCAATTGATGCAGACTTGACGGATTTCCAATAATTCGTTGACTTGTCTTAAGATACGTATCCAAAACACTTGGATGTATTTTTGTCGTTGCACTATTATCAAAATAAATCATTTTTTGCCTCTTTTCTCTATCAGTCTTACATGCTGATAGTATTTCTTGTAAGTCATCATCATTAATTAGCTACCTCTACTAAAAATCCCTATTCATTATAGTCGCTATTTTCCCAAAATACAATCGACTTCTTAAAGAAAATGAAAAGAAAAACTGTTTCTCCCGTATAATAGTTCCGAGAGAAACAGTTTAGTTCAGTTAAAAATGAGTGATACTTTCTTTATTGTTAAAATAGAAAGATTCAATTCGTTTAAACGCACCAGGTTCAGTCCGCTCTAAAGCAGAACCTATTTCGTCTAACGCATCTTGATAACGATACTCAACATTAAACAATTGTAATGTCTTATCTATCGCTTGGCTAACTCCTTCATGACTATGGCGATAACGATTAGAATATTGTAACATTTGCTCCGTCAAGGCCGCACTATCTACTAATTCATTTGTTTTCTCTTCAAGTACTTCTATGTCCTTTTCACAGTACTCTACTAAACGATTAATCTGTTCCATATCAATTCGAATTTTGTTTAACTCTTTACTTAATTCTTCAATTCGATCCGTTGCCACAAAGAAAAATTCTAAGTACTCTTTTGGCACACCTGGCAGACGTTGTTTATCCACATACCGTTTCATGTTTCGCAAACTAAACTCAAAATCATCAATCTTCTTCTGCGCAATTTTTTCACCTTTACGCAATGATTGTAACGAAGTATTAATCTCAATTTGTTGATTTTCAATTTCATCCAACAACGCATAGGCGTCTTTTAAGCGAACCTCAACCTCACTATAAACGGCTTCATGGTTCTTAAGCTGCTCTTCAATCGCAGTAAACTGTTTCGTCAATTCTTCTAACTGTGTTTGGAAGCCACGCGAGCGTCCTAGTTCATTATGATTTAAAGCATAGCTTTGAGATATATGATCTAATTCGATTAACAGCTGACGATTATTCCGTAGTGCATGTCCAATAAACTCTCGGATAGTCTTCATATTAGCTTTGACATAAGTCTGAGCTTTTATTTCGGTTTCCATCACTTCATATAATTGATCAATACGTTCTGAAATGTCCGCATTATTTTCGGCTACAACCTGTACTTCACATTTTTCTAAGTAAGCTAAATTCTTTTTGATACGAGAATTTACTTTAACAATATTCTTTTTGATTTCATCTTCTGGAAATTTAAAGTTTTGCTTCACTAATTTTTTATGGCCATTAATAATTTCTTTCATCTGATTAGGAAAAACTTTATCCAACTCTTCATACAGAGGAGGAATCATTTCCATAATCGCTTCTAATTCATACGTTCGTGCCTCAGCATGCTCTAACACAGAACCAGCTTCCATAGGGTCACCAGCCGTATTCAATGCAACAAATTGAGTGAACTCATTTTCAATACTTTGTACTTGTTTTTGAATTTCGCTAATAGCAGGACCATATTTTTTCGTTTCTTCTTTAGATAACGCGCTGATTTCTTCGTATTTATCTAGAGCTTGTTGCACAGCTAAGGAGTTTCGTTCTTCACTCTCACGCAACTCTTTCAATCCTAAACGAATTGATTCAACTTGCTCTTCCATCTCATCCATTGTTTCATAAGCATCTTCAATAGCACTCTTTACTTTCATAAATCTGAATGTTTCATTCAAATTTTCAACTTCGTAAATACGGCTTTCTAGCTCTGCAAAGGAAGCGGTAGAAATATCTGTCCAACGCTGATTCCATTCTCTAAAAGTATTTTGACTTTGACCAACTAAATGCATCTTTTTAACTTCTTCAACTTCTTCAATGACTGGCAGATCAAACAAATCAATCTTCCGCTTTTCTAATTCGTCCAATCGTTCTTCATTTTTTCTTTTCATTAAAAAAGCGATAAAATATAGCAAAGCGATGATGACGATGACCGCTAAGAATACCCAAAGCCAGATACTAGTTGATTTCATGAAATTTCCTCCGTCTTTTCTATCAATTATCAAGATTACTTTTAGTTATAACACAGCTATAAGCCTAGCATTTTTGATACTAAAAAACACTAAAAGTAAATCATTTTAAGGTTTATTTTTAATTTGTTTCTATTTTTTGCATCTATCTCTAAAATTATAACATAGGAAATCATATCATTCACTAGTTAAATGATAAAAGCTTTAAAAGCTTCAAGTAAACAGACACAAAAACTAACTTAATTTTCAAGGTTAACTAAGCAAAATCCCAACCTAACTAGAATCTCTACTCAGATTAGATAACTTACATAAACAAAAAGCCTTCACGAAAAAGGCTTTTCCCTAAAAAATTATACAACTTATTTTAGATAATTGCTAGTTTTATCTGGCTAAAATATTTTTTTCTCGTTATTTCTTTACTATTTCCGCTTAATAACGCCTTTACTTACCAAAGTGAACTTCGTTCAATCGCTAGTTTAGTCAAAAATTAAATAGTTGCGACTCTTTTGCTTCTATCAATAATTAGGATACAAGAATAAAAAAATACTAAATTATCATAATTTTCGACTCTTCTGTATTGATTTTACTAGCTAATTTAGGTATTCTGTTAAGTAAACACTTAATTATTAAAGTAAAGCTTACGAATGGTAGGGGTTGAACGTATGAAGGTTGTAAAATTTGGAGGAAGTTCACTTGCTTCCTCAACTCAATTGAATAAAGTATTAGCCATCGTCAAATCTGATGATGAACGTAAAATTGTTGTTGTTTCTGCGCCCGGGAAAAGATTTGCAGAAGATGACAAAGTAACAGATTTACTAATTGATTATGCAGAAGCTTTTCTAGCAGATATTGATTATCAAACCGTTCAAAGACGAATTATTGAGCGGTATGAGGCCATTGCATTTGAACTTGATTTAGGAGAGGACATCGTTTCTGACATCCGCCAGACTATTATTAATTTGGCCGCTGATACTAGTTTAAATCAAGATCCTGCATGGGTGTTAGATCGATTTAAAGCAAGCGGTGAGAATAATAACGCCAAACTAGTTGCTACCTTTTTCAAAAAGAATGGTCTGAATGCTCGTTATCTAAATCCACAGGATGCAGGCCTAATTGTCAGTGCTGAGCCTGGGAATGCGATGATTCTGCCTGATTCTTATAGAAAGCTGCTTGACTTACGTGATACCGAAGAAGTTCTAGTAATCCCTGGTTTCTTTGGATACACTGAAGCTGGTGAGATATGCACGTTTTCTCGAGGAGGGTCAGATATTACCGGTTCTATTTTAGCAGCCGGTGTTAAAGCAGATCTTTATGAAAATTTCACTGATGTAGATGCAATTTTTGCGGCCCATCCTGGGCTAGTTTCACATCCTCAAAAAATTGAAGAGCTGACCTTTAGAGAAATGCGTGAATTAAGTTACGCTGGATTTGGGGTCTTTCACGATGAGGCTCTAATCCCAGCCTATCAGGCTGGAATCGAGGTTGTAATAAAAAATACGAATAATCCAAGTGCACCTGGCACAAAGATTTTACTGGATCGACATGTGGGTGAAGAAGGTGTTATTGGCATTGCCGGTGATTCTGGTTTTGCTATCTTCTATATGAGTAAATACTTAATGAATAGAGAAATCGGCTTTGGACGTAAGGTGCTTGAAATCCTTGAGGACGAAAACCTTAAGTATGAACACATGCCGTCTGGAATCGATGATATTTCAATCATTGTCCGCGAATATCAATTAACACCCGAAGTCGAAGATCGTCTAATGGCTCGCTTTAAAAACGAACTTCACGTCGATGAAATCCATGTTAATCATAATTTGTCGATGATTGCGATCGTTGGCGAAGGTATGAAGAGCAATATTGGAACAGCCGCAAAGAGTACAAATGCACTTTCTGCAGCCGGAGTCAATTTAGAAATGATTAACCAAGGATCATCTGAGGTTAGTATTCTTTTTGGAATTAAAAGCTGTCATGAAAATGTGGCAATTCAAGCTCTTTACCAATCATTTTTTGATTAAACTTAATCACTAATAGTTCAAATCCCCCATCACTTAAAAGTGATGGGGGATTTTTATAAGAAACAGCATTCATCTATCGTCATCCATAAATCACTGAAATAAAAATAAGCAAGGTTAAAACAGAAGTCCTCCATCAAGAACCTTAAAACACACAGCAAAACAACACCTTACACCAAAGTCCTCGATCGAGTCCTGTTCACCCCCTTGGTATTTCAAGGTTTTCAGCATAAAAAACTAGACAGACTTCTAGCTTGTTTTTCGTTGTTGATCCAACGCTTGTTTTATTTTTTTTTCTGGGGCAAAATCAATCGCCCAATTTTCTGGTTTCATGACTTTACCGGTTACTGGATGAAAATGCGGAAGACCATCTGGAAATAACTTTCCCATATTCGCTTGATGAACAATCGTAAAGAGCTCTGTTGGATCCACTCCCATTAAAACAAAAGACCCATATGTGAAGTAAAGAGTATCCAACAATGCGTCAACTTCTTCAACTAATGGATCTTGAACTGTCTCTGATTTGAGGGTTATCTTTTCCACCGATTGATCGATGCTCTCTTTCAATTGAGTGACTAGCTCTTGAAACTCCGCTTGATTATTATTGGCTGAAGCGTATAAAAATTCAACTAATTCTTCTGCTTTGAAACCAGCTCGATAAAGTGCCTCTTGTGAAGAAAAAGCAGTTGGATACTTATTTTCACTTGGATGAAACTTATCATGAAACTCTTTTGCTTGTTCATAAGGTGTCATCTAAATTCCTCTTTTCTACGAAATAATTTGATAGTGATAAAGTGCTTTATAAATACCATCGTCAACATTACTAGCAGTCACGTAATCAGCCAATTTCTTAATATCATCAGTGGCATTTCCCATAGCCACTCCTACGCCAACCGCTTGTAGCATCTCCGTGTCATTCCAACTATCACCAAAAGCCATCGTTTGAGTTAACGTAAAATTCAAATGGTCAGCAAGTTTTTGAATCCCCACACTTTTTGAGTTTTCTTTCAAAATAATATCAACTGTATAGGGATTAGAACGAGTAAATTTACATTCAGGAAACAGCGTTTCTAAAAAAGGCTGCTCACTTTCTGGACTGATTAACACACACTGATAGATAGGTTTGGTCAAAATAGCTAGATCCTGATAGCGTTGTTTATTACCCGTTCGACTAATTTTTTGAGCAAGCTTTTTAAATAGAAGTGAATTTCTAGCCTGAGGCAAAAATCGCTGGAGACGTTTCGCCCATGCCTTTTGGCCAATACTCATAATTGAACTACCAGCTAGTTCATCACTACTACCAAAAAGAATTTGACGTTTATTTTTGTCACAAAAAGCTGCCAACTTTTTCACCAATTCAGTAGGAAAGGCATTGGCATACAAGACTTCCGTGGGGGTATATACATACTGACCATTGTATGTAACAAACACATCTAATGCTAATTTGTCAATCTGATCATCGAGTCTCACTGGCCCACGGCCTGTAGCAATGCCACAAATTATTCCTTGAGCCTTCAATTTTTCAATGCTTTCTTTTGTTGACTCTAACGCTTTTGCCTGTTGAGTAACTAATGTTCCATCAATATCAAAAAATACAGCACGTATGTTCATTCTCTCGCTCCTAAAATAGATCAATCTGCTCTGGATTCAATCCTGAATAATCAATGCCTAATAACTCTTTCAAAGCCAGCGCGTTATCGGCCGCATCTCCTCCAGAATTATTATTGAAGATAACCGTAGTTGTTTTAACTTGTGACGCGACCTTTAGCACTGCTCCTTTAATTTCCTCTAATTCCTCTTGATTATAGCGGTAAAGCGTTCGCCTCTTTCGCCAGTCATCCCCTTTAGCAATCCAGCCATCTTTATAGCGTCCATGGAGTCTGAAAATCGCCTTATCAGGGTGAGTGACTACTGGATAAAAGGGAATTGAACGATCCGCGACTTGCGGCTCATCAATCGTCAATAAAATGAATTCTTCAGCTCGCATAAATTCAATGGTCTTTGTGATCAGTTGAGGCTCATACCAACTAGGATGTCGCAATTCGACACTTACCGGCAAGGCTCCTAAATACTGACGTATTCGGCGTAAATGAACGATATTATCTCTCGTACAATCAAACATCGCTGGAAATTGACACAATACAGCTTCTAATTTTCCTGCTAAAACAAGTGGTTCAATCGCGGTCAGATACGTCTCGTAAAGAGCCCTCTCGGAATCATAATAATCCTCCCAAGAAGTTTGTAGGGTCATCGCTTGATTAGCTTTCACAAAAAACTTAAAGCCATCAGGAGTCTGACTCTCCCAATTTTGAAATGTTTTTCGGCTAGGAATACCATAAAATGGATTGTCGACTTCAACAACCGGCAATTTAGACGCATAGTCGCCCAGCGTTGCTCTGGGCTTTTTTATTAAACTAGTATGTTCGGACCAAGTAGTTAAGCCGATATTAATCATTGCCGTCATCCTCTCATCTATATTTTACACAATCTTAATTTGTTTAGCAAAAACAAGCCATTGTCGAAGGAGTTTGTTATAATAAACAAGGAAATTAAATAGGAAAGTTGGGGATCTTATGAAAAAAATACTCGTTCTTCATACTGGCGGTACCATCGCCATGTCAGAAGACTTAGAAACTAAAGCAGTCTCCACAGAAAAACGCAACCCCTTGCTAGATTTACCTACTCATGACGATCAGGAGCTCGAATTAATTATTGAAGACTTTTTTTATATTCCCTCTCCGCACATTACACCAGATCATATGTTAATGCTTAAAAATCGCATTCTACTCGGACTTGCAGATGGTATCGACGGTGTCGTTATCACCCATGGAACAGATACACTAGAAGAAACAGCCTATTTTTTAGACATCACGATTGGCGATAAATTACCAATTGTTTTGACAGGTGCCATGCGTTCAAGTAATGAAATTGGCTCCGATGGGCTTTACAATTATCTGACGGCAGTTCGAGTTGCTGCTAGTGATGAGGCCCTTAATAAAGGAACACTAGTTGTGATGAATGATGAAATTCATACAGCCCGCTACGTCACGAAAACTCATACAACAAATGTTGCCACCTTTAGAACCCCTACTTTTGGTCCAATTGGGTTAGTTAACAAACACCAAGTTAGTTTTTATCAACAATTACTTACTACTCATACGATGGATATAAACACTGTTGACGGGCGTATTCCAATTGTTAAAGCTTACGCTGGTATGGGCACAAGTATCCTTGATTTACTTACTAATCAGATTGACGGACTTGTAATTGAAGCTCTTGGTGCAGGTAATTTACCTCCACAAACCATTCCCGCTATAGATAAACTCATTGCCGAGGGTGTTCCACTTGTGTTAGTTTCTCGCTGCTTTAATGGTATCGCTGAAGGCGTCTATGATTATGAAGGCGGAGGCATTCAGTTAGAAAAAAAAGGCGTCCTTTTTTGTAATGGGCTTAACAGCCAGAAAGCTCGAATTAAACTCATGGTTGCATTAAATGCTAACCTAAGTCCAACAGAATTATCTAACTTTATAATTGAACAAGTATAACAGTGTTCGAGTAAAATAAGAGCTGCGATGGCGATCCTATCACAGCTCTTTTTCAGCTGCGACTAACAACATCATTGGTCGTCTCAATTCATCAGCCAGCTCTGGAATTTTTTCTAGCATTTCTATACTGGGTTTGGCCTCTACCAGTTGTTTAAGCCTAAAACCATAAGTCAGCAAACTATTTATATACGTCGTTAAGGTTTTGTGGTATTTAACGATTTTTTGCCCCAAAAAGTTACTTTCCCGGTAGCCTTCTCGGTAATAACTATCTACAGGCCAATGACTAATTTCCCCTTCACTATCATAGCACCACTCTTGTGAGCCTTCCGCAGTAAAGACAGGATGCTCCACTGAAAAAATGAATTGTCCCTCTGGCCTCAACAAACGACTCACCTCTTCAACAATCTGCTCAAAATCTGGAACATAATGAAAGGCCAATGAACTAATAACAACGTCAAAGCTTTCTAAAATAGTAGTCAATTCTTGAAAATCTAATTCTCGATAAGTAATCTTGGAAGAGTCGGTTAGCTCTCTGGCTTTCTCCAACATCTTTGAAGACAAATCGATCCCTAACACATAATCCGCTCCTTGTTCTACCGCATAACGACAGTGCCAGCCATACCCGCAGCCTAAATCAAGCACTCGTTTTCCAGTAAAATCGGGCAGTAGTTTTTTTAGTTCATGCCACTCACCCGCACCTTCAAGCCCATATTTTGATCGATCCATTTCCTCATAAGCTTTAAAAAATTGCTCGTCATCATAATGATTGGTCATCTTCTTTCCCCTCCTAATAACCACTTTCTATCATCTCTATTATTCCCTACTTTCAGTCCTACTGCAAGTCAAGCGGATAAGTAAAAAGAACGAGACATAAGTCCCGCTCCTTCGCTCATTGACAGATATCTAGCTCATGGCTGGTATACAACTTGAAACTCTTCATAAACAACTAGCATCTCAGGTGAAAAAGACAGCGAATGCTTAACAAATTCTCTTTCCCAAAACGCTTGGTGAACTCGGCGCCAATAATCTAAAGTCCGCTCCCCTTCGCCTTCCTTATAAGCATCCTCTTCAGTAATATCCTTAAATTTGACCGTCTTTACCCCACGTGTTTGAATCACACATTTAGGTTGACCATCACCAGAAAGACAGACACTATAGCTGCCAATTTCTGGAAGTGGGTCGTTGTCCTTTAAATATGAGTCATAAGCCCCTGCCGTTCCAGTTTTAATCCCTTTAAGCACTAGGTCTAAGAGCTCATCAGCCATCTCTGGGCTATTCCCAAAAGCCCATGCTTCATAAGTTGTATCAGCTAAATTAGCAGACGATTTGCTTAAAAATTCCTGCCAAAATAATTCAATAGTTTGGTTTGTTTCATCCATCAGTTACTCACTCATTTCAATTTTAAAATAGATTCTACAGTTTCTTGCATGTGTGAGGTCTCAACGACGATATCATGGCGTACCTCCGCAGTTGCTAACTCACTTACCGCCGTAGGAATCTCTATTCCTGATAACTCAGCCAATTGTTCCACCAAGGCGAAATCATCGATATTTTCTGACACCTCTCCAACTAAGGATTCAACAACTGCCCGTGGGAATTTATACGGACTAGCTGTTGAGACAACCACTGTTGGATGCTTATCTCCCGTAGCCTCTCGGTAGTTTTCATAAACTGCGGTAGCCACAGCAGTATGAGGGTCCATCGTATAATCTTCTTCTTTAAACACCACTTTAAGCTCAGTAGCTGACTCCTTTTCAGTAGCAAAATCACCATAAAAATTAGTTAAGCCCTCTGACATCTCTTGGGTAATGCTGTATTTCCCTACAGCATTCAAACTATCCATTAAAGCCTTTGTTTGCTTATCATCATTATTAGCAATGTGAAACAATAGCCGCTCTAAGTTACTTGAAACCAAGATATCCATAGATGGCGAATTAGTCACCATAAATTCACGATTACGATTGTAGGTTCCTGAACGCAAGAAATCCGCTAAAACATTATTCTCATTAGACGCACACACTAGTTTATTAATCGGCACACCAATTTGCTGCGCGTAATAGGCCGCCAAAATATTGCCAAAATTACCAGTTGGAACGGAAATATTTATTTTATCGCCTGCAGTAATTGAGCCACTTGATACTAGTTGGGCATAAGCGTAAACATAATACACAATTTGTGGCACTAAGCGACCAATGTTAATCGAATTTGCAGATGAAAACTGTTTGCCGTTATTAGCCATAACTTGTTTCAATTCTTGATTATTAAACATTTCTTTGACATTCGTTTGAGCATCGTCAAAGTTCCCTGTAATTGCCACTACCCATGTATTGCGCCCTTTTTGGGTCACCATTTGCTTTTCTTGAATGGGACTAACACCATTTTTAGGATAAAAAACAATTATTTTGGTGCCCGGTACATCAGCAAAACCTGCCATAGCAGCTTTTCCTGTATCTCCTGAAGTCGCCGTTAGAATAACAATTTCTTGATCCACGTTATTCTTCTTCGCCGATGTAGTCATTAAATAAGGTAAAATTGACAAGGCCATGTCTTTAAAGGCAATCGTTGAACCGTGAAATAGCTCTAGAAAATAATCTTTACCCACTTTTCTAAGTGGAGCGATTTTTTCATCCGAAAATTTATGATCATAGGCTGAGTTAATACAATGCTTAAGTTCTTCTTCAGTAAAATCAGTTAAAAATTCTTTCATTACGAGGTAAGCAACCTCTTGATAACTCATCTTGCCTAGCTTCGAAAAATCTAGGTCAACAGTTGGTACCTCAGTCGGCACATAAAGTCCCCCATCAACTGCTAGACCTTGTAAAATAGCCTGAGATGCCGTTACTTGATTGTTTTTATCCCGTGTACTTTGATAGATTAATGCCATTTATGAAAACCCCTTTTCATCTTAAAAATAATAATGCTCTTAGTATACCATTTTTTTATGAGATTTTTTTAATAAAATGGCAATTTCATCAAAAAAAGTCCAATATGACACCTTTGTCATCTATTTATCATTAAAATTACATGAGATCATCACAAGATTACAGTAGAAAAAAACGAGGATGAGACAACGTCCCCCTCGTTTGATTCCACGTATATTATATGACAAACCCACAGTACTCCCAACGTCTACTCACTACGTTACCGATTGCATTAACTTCTATGTGAAATAAGGGCATCGAAGAGCGTTAAGGTATCGCGCTAATAGCTTTATGCGTTTGCTAGCTCTTCTAAAATTTCATCCATGTTCTTAGCTCCGAAAACTACTTTTTGATCATTAATAATCATCGCTGGAACACTCATAATTTTTTTCTCTTTTTTAAGTTCTGGGAAAAGAGCTGTATCAATCATTTCTGCTTCGATATTATGATTTGCTGCGGCAATTCGTTGACAAGCTGCCACAACATCTGGACAATAATGACACGTTAAGGACACACAAATTTGAACTTTAGTCTTTGGTAAGGCTGTAATCTTATCTAACTGACCTTCTTCCAGCGCTTGCCCGTCGCTCCCCACATTGTAGATAGCTAGAACAAACGAGTTCAATTCATGACCACTAGGAATCCCGCTGAACTTTATTCCTGTATACTCATCCTTTTCATTAAACAAAGCTGCTGCTGGCAATCGCTCCAACTTCATAGAACGCTCTAATTCAGTATCTTCGCCACGAGAAACATTTTTCACACTAATCTTGTCGCTTAATGTACTGATCTCCTCAATAAAACTTGAAAGTTCCATCGTTTTATGCTGACTCGCATCTAAAATAGTTTTAATTACCACTTTTTTAGTCAGCTTAGCAAATATCCCTTTTAACTGCTCTTTCATCGCAGCTGGGAACCACTCGCCTTTTTTAGTTGGTTCTGCATTAGCAGCAGGTTGTTGAGTGGTTGATGATGAAGCAGGTTCACCATTGACCGTTTTAATTTCCTTATGAGTTACAGGAATACCAAGGCGTTCTTTTTCTTCATTGACGTATTGTTGAGCTTTAGTTGCGGCAATCGCACCATCCGCCACTGCCGTCACAATTTGGCGCAATTCTTTTACTCGTAAATCACCAATCCCATAAACACCCGGAATATTGGTTTCCATCATTTCATTTGTTGGAATGAAGCCCTGTGGTGTCATCTCAACCTGCCCTTTAAACATTGCAGTATTTGGCTTATTTCCCGCAAAAACGAACATGCCAAATGAACCATCTGCTTCATCCGCCTCAAAAATAGTTTCTTCCCCTGTCTGATTATTAACAAAAATAGCTTTCTGCAACAGGCCATCGCCACTAATTTCTTTAACTTCTGTATTATAGACAATATCTATTTTAGGGTGATTTTTTGCTTGATTTGCAGTCATCTCTGCACAGGTAAAGTCGGGTTCACGAATAATCATATGAACTTTTTTACCAAAACGAGTTAAGAAAACCGCTTCCTCAGCAGCCGCGTAACCACCACCAAGAACAAAAATATCTAAGCCAGTAAAGAACTCTCCATCACAGGTAGAACAATAACCAATTCCTCGTCCAGTAAACTCAGCTTCTCCAGGAAAACCAATTTTATTAGGTGAAGCCCCCGTCGCAATCATCACTGAGCGGGCTTGATAAACCTTACCCGATTTACCAGTTAGCAGTTTGATTTCACCGGCTAAATCAACTTCTAAAATATCATCTGTTACAAATTCAGCACCAAAATCAGTTGCCTGTAAACGCATTTCCTCCATCATAGCGGGACCTGTTCCATTGCGAACCCCTGGATAATTAACAATACTAGATGTAGTTGTGACTTGCCCGCCAATTTTATCTTTTTCTATAATTAGTACATCCATCATTGAACGACCTGCATATATTCCAGCTGAAAGTGCCGCAGAACCAGCACCGATGACAACTAAATCATAAATATGTTTCATGTTATAACCTGCTTTCTTTGATTTTAAGAAAAGGGGCTGTGACAATGCGTCACAGCTCCTTTTAACTAACCGTTTTTTAAAGTTTTCCTACTAAATCTAAGCTAGGTGCGATAGTATCTTCGCCTGGTTTCCAGTTTGCTGGACAAACTTGATCGCCATGCTCTTCAACGAAAACAGCTGCTTCTAATTTTCTAACAAGCTCTTCGGCATTACGGCCAATTCCCATATCATGAATTTCATAAGCTTTGATTTCACCACGAGGGTTGATAATAAATGACCCACGAAACGCTTGGCCAGCTTCTTCATCCATTACGCCAAAGAAACGAGAAATCTTTCCATTTGTATCTGCCAACATTGTGTACTCAAGACGTCCGATTGTATCTGTTGCATCCGCCCACGCCTTGTGAACAAAATGACTATCTGTTGACACGGAATAAACCTCGCAACCTGCTGCTTGTAATTCTTTATAATGATCTTGTACGTCCCCTAATTCAGTTGGACAAACAAAAGAAAAATCTGCTGGATAGAAGAAGAAAATACTCCATTTGCCTAACACATCTTCAGTTTTCACCTTAATGAATTCACCTTGACGGTACGCATCTGTTTCAAAATCAAATAATTGCTTGTTAATTAAATTACTCATAATTTACATTCTCCTTCTTACTAATTAATATTTTATATTACTTTATTATGATAACAAATAAAAACAAGGGTGTCAAAAAAATATCTAAACGAATATAAACAAGGAAACACATTTAAAAGACACCACGTTACGCAAAAAAGAGCAATTCTTATCAAATTAAAAATCAATAATTATGTGCCACCCAACTGAGAAAATGATCAACCCAATTGAGAATGAAAGAATAAAAAAAAACTAAATCTAAATAGATTTAGCTTTTAATTTTTTCTTATTTACCATGACATTTTTTGAATTTTTTTCCACTACCACATGGACACGGCTCATTACGGCCAACTTTTTTTACAACCTCTTCGGTCTTTTTAGCTTCCTTAACAGATTGAGGCTGACTCATCGCATTAATTGCGTTACCCATTTCAAAACTATTAAATTGAGCAATATCTCTAGCAGAATATTTTTCTGAATGAACTGATTTTTCACTCTTTTTACTCTTCGCTTGTGATTTTTTTACCTCTTTAGGAGTATCCACAACGTCTTCCGTTGTCACTTCCCCAAAAGATAATTTAGCTAATCTGCGCAAAAGTGTATCTGCATTTGTTATTTTTTTGTCTTCCTTTAAAAAGGTAAAATAGTGAGTTAAAATACTTGAAATATCAGACAAAACTTCTGAGTATTCACTTACTTCTCTAGGAAAGACGTTAACCAAAATGTTTTCTAAAGTTGTAGCAGTCCATTCACGACCTCCACGCAATTCCTCTTTATACATCCATTCTGATAAAGCCATCGTCACAACGCCACTAGTCGTTTGCGCAGAAGAGCTTAATTCCTTAAATTGTGTACTTTCTTTAAATGCTGCAAACCATTCATTAGCTTGGCTGATTACATTTTCCATTTTCTTTTCGGAAAAATCTTTGTGAGTCATAAAACATCCTCCATAATTTAATTATGTTCCTAGACGAACCTTTATAATTATAGCGGATTTCAGCCCTATTTTCAAATTAATTTCAGCAATGCCCGGCCTACCCTATTATATGAGTCCAGCACATCACTATTTACTACCTACTCTAACAAAAAATACTCCAAAAAGCGCGAGGAAAGAGTCCGATAAAAATCCCCCCCCTCCTTCTCGCGCTTAATACTAATGATACTTAGGCAAATAATCACCATGAGCCTCAATTAGATCATCCACCAAATTATGAATGTCTTCTAAAGATAATTCAGCACTTGTGTGGGGATCTAACATCGCCGCTTGATAAATTTTATCTCGTTCCAGAGTCATCGCTGCCTCAACAGTCAGTTCCTGTACGTTGATATTTGTTCGATTAAGCGCCGCCAGTTGAGTTGGCAGTTCTCCAACTACTGTCGGTTGAACACCATTTCTATCAACTAAACACGGAACTTCCACACAAGCATCAGCCGGTAAATTTGTGATCAAACCTGTATTTAGCACATTTCCCGCAATTACTGTTGGCACATTTGTAACGATTGCCTCCATTATATAAGACGCATATTCTTTACTCCGCTCATGAGTTAACTCGCCATTATGAACAATATCATCTCGTTGTTTTTCCCAATTTTGAATCTGTTCTTCACAACGTCTGATATACTCATCCAAAGGAATCCCCAAATCATTAATCAGCTCAGGATATCTATCTTTAATAAAATACGGATGATATTCCGCATTATGCTCGCTTGATTCAGTAATATAAAAACCAAAATGCTTCATAAGCTCAAAACGAACTGAGTCATCATGAGGGTGGGCCTTTTCAGCTGCTAGTCGACGAATTTCTGGATAAAAATCTTGTCCCTTATACGTAATTTCTAATAGCCAGGCCATATGATTAATTCCCGCAATCGACCACTTAAAATCAGATAAATCGTACTGATCAGTAATCCCTAGATGAGCAAACAAATCTGGGACACACACCTGAACACTATGACATAGACCTACCGTCTTAATTTTTGTCCCCTTTAGCATCCCCATTGTTAAAATTGCCATTGGATTCGTGTAATTTAACAGCCATGCCTCTGGACATACCTCTTCCATTTCTTTGGCAAATTCAAACATCACCGGAAGTGTCCGAAGCCCTCTAAAGATACCGCCAATCCCTAAAGTATCAGCAATAGTTTGTCGTAACCCATATTTTTTAGGAATCTCAAAGTCAATCACTGTACTTGGTTGGTACCCACCAACCTGAATCGCATTAATAACAAAATCCGCTCCTCGTAACGCCTCAATCCGATTATCATAAGAGATAATCGTTGCACGGCCTGCATTACAATTTTTATTAATTGTCTTTAGCATCAGTTCCGACTCATTCAACCGCTTGGCATCAATGTCATAAAGAGCAATTTCCGCTCGATTAAGACTCGGAGTTAACATAGCATCTCCTAATACATTTTTAGCAAAGACCGTACTTCCTGCACCAATAAAAGCAATTTTCACCATAAAAATATCCTCCTTGATCAGTCAGGCTATCTAGCAGATAGCTTTTCTAACTGAATTGTTAGTGCCTTTATCATAAGGAAATAACAGCAAAAAGGATATAACTTAATTTATCTTAAACCAAACATTATTTAAGATGTTCCAGACTAGGCGCTAAACCGTACATTTTTTTATACGCGCGACTAAAGCTTAGAGGGCTTTCGTAGCCAACCGCTAATGCTACTTCATTAACTCGCATATCTGTTTTTTTTAATAGATAAGCAGCTTTTTCTAACCGATACGCTGACAATAATTGACTCGGCGTCTTGCCTAATTCCTTTTTAACTAATGCTGTTAAATAAGGGGCCGTCAAATTCAACGTCCGAGCTATTTCTTGTACAGAATAATCTGTCCGGCCAAAATTAGTATGAACCGCATTTAAGAATTTTTCAATGTGAACATTTTGTTGACTAATCTCTCGGTACGTAGAATGTTCTTCAAGTTGAAACTCCCCTAAAATCGCCTGACTCACTCCTTGAATATAGAATGAATTGGTCTCAATGCTAGAACCAGCTTCTAAAGCCAACTCAAGCCACTTTTTCAACTGATTCTGATCCTTAACTGTTCCCACGCGGTTATAATCAAGTAAGCCTAAAATTTTCAACAGTCTCTCGGTCTCACTTCCATTAAAGCCTAGCCAAAAATAAACCCAAGGATTCTCTTCATCTGCCTTGTAAAAGGTTACCTCATCAGGTTCAATCAAAAAGAATTGCCCTGCTTCGAGTTCGTAACGAACGCCAGATTTTTCAAAATAACCTCGCCCTTCCAAAACATAATGAATCACATAATGCTCTCGAACGTGAGGGCCAAACTGATGCCCTGGTAAGCATTGTTCGTACCCTAAATTAAAAACATGAAACGATAACATCAAGGGGGGATCAAAATAATAATCTAAATGTTCCATCATTTCCTCCTTGCTCTCATATTACTTATAGTCTACCTCAAAGAATGAGTGAAGAACAGCGCTTTTTTCCAAATAAAAAACACCAGAAACTATTGCTACATAGCTTCTGGTGAACTTATTCTTTTACTTCAAGGCTGCTTCCAGCTCTTTGTATTGAGCTTCAGTCAAAACTTCTTGATAGATCGCTAATAGCTGACTTTTTTCTTCTTCATCGTAGTCACCCTTAGTCGCTTTAGCCTCATCAATTAGCTCCTTGAATTGCTCATCTGTCAATGTCATAGAGGTGCCTGACTGAGTCATCAATTCTTTCATCTCATCTTCTGAAAGAATGTCTTTCTTAGCTGGCATTTTAACTGTCTCTTTACTTGATTTACTAGTTGTCTTCATATCAAATGACAGTAATTTAAATCCTTCACTCGCACTACTATCTTTACTAGGTCTCATTACCATCCGCATTTTAGTCGCGTTAGATTTTGTATTCACCTTGATCGTTATAGAAAACTCGCTAAATTCAGCAAATACATCGTCGATTTTATCCTCTTCATCTACCTTAAAATCGGAAAATTTCTTATCTGATTTCGCTACTTTTTTAGTTAATTCAATCATTTCTACTAATTCTTTTTTCGTAAAAGTATGGGAAATTACGTCATCTTTTTTGGTAAAACTCTTCTTATCTAATCCACTAATATATTTAGCCACTTCTTTTTGATAGGCTTTACCAAATTCTTGTGCGGTCTTCATGTCTTCAAGATCAGCTTTTGACGCTTTTTTATCTTGCGCTTCTTGCATCGCCATCAAATCAATATATTTCCCTTTTAACTCATCTAAACCCGTAATATCTGGTACCTTACTGCCACCGAAAGCTTTAGCTACTTCCAGAATAGACGACATAACATCCGTCGCCATATAGATTTTTGGTTCACTGCCAATACTTCCAACCATATTAAGTGGAATATCCGTTCCCATCAAGCTTAAGTTCATCTTCATCTCAAAATTATTGGAATTCTTAGCATCTGTCAGATAATCACCTGTCAATTTAATATCCTTAATTGACGACATGATCATCCCCATCATCGCGTTATTAGCTGCGTCACCTGAAGCGGCTTGAGCCAATTCTAAGTCGACTACCCCCATTTCAAATGACCCTGCATTATTTTTAGTTTCACTCATTTTTTTCATTTGTTCAACAAATTGGCTACGAGGATCACTTCCACAAGCTCCTAACATAACGACTAATACAAATAATGCCGTGATTATGCTTAATTTCTTTTTCATTTTTTTCCTCCATCTGACTAAATATGATTATTTTTTCTGACACCCCCAAAATATCATATTTAATAGAAAGAAGTCAATCGCGCCTAAAAATTAAGCTGTTTTTTTCGAACTGATTATTGTGAAAAATCATAAAAAAACCCAATCCCTATACTGATTACTTCTAAAAAAATACCAATTGTTAAAAAATTCTAAAAATTATTTAACGTTTTAATAACTGGCTTTTTTAGATCAAAAACTATCAAACTCTCATTATCCTCTAAGACAAAGAGCCAATAACTTGGAAGTAATATTCCGTGTCATTAGCTCTTTAGTCCCATGCATCATCCTTTTAGGTATTTCGCTAGTACAGCAGACTAAAAAAACTGCAAATTATTATGATACTTTACTTATGTTTCTGTTCATATCGCTCTACTTTACTTCTATTTCCACAAATTTTCATGGAACACCATTTTCTACGACCAGTTTTATTAATAAACAACAAAATACATTCTGGATTTTTGCAACGACTCACTTTTTCCAACTCATTACTTTCAATGAGATTAGACAAGTAAATGAAAATGAGCGATTTAAAGCCAATGAAGTTCTTGTGTTTTGGGACAAGTATTTTTTTATTTTTTGAAAATTTGACGAAAAAAGAATGCGTGTCCAATTCTGCTTCAATCCACTTTTGTAAAGTGCAAAATGAAGTGTTCCCAGTTAATGCATCATTAATTTTTGTGCAGATATAATCTCTTAAAGATATAACCTCTGATACGTCTGTTATCGATTCGAAATAGGGCGATAAATAATCCATTTGATAGCTATACTCTTCCCCAACTGATTCACTATCAATCCATTCCCGAAAATCTTCAGGCGTATTCATTAGCTCAACAGTTTTTCCATTTCTAACAATTCTAGTATTCAAAAAATTCAGTGATATATTTTCGGTTATCTTCGGAAATTCATTAGGCATAGAATGATTACCTCCTTAATATTATCCTATCACATTGAATTCAGTTCGTCCATTTCACTAACCTCTTAAATCTGATTTGACAGGTTATAAAAACTAACCTATAATAAATAAAAAAGGAGGTTAGTTATGAAATTTGTAAAAAAAATGAGGTCTAAGAATAGAACTCCCCTACAAATCGATCCTTATGCAAGTATTATTGGCTTCATAGGAGGGTTTACAGTAATATTTTTACTCCTTCTGCTAATAAGTTTGACAGATGAATTATGGATTATGGCACCATTCGGAGCAAGTTGTGTTTTGGCGTTTGGTGTATGGGATTCGCCACTATCACAACCTAGAAACATTATAGGAGGACATTTGGTTGCAACGTTGATTGGATTATTATGTAAGACATTTAGGAAGTTCTTTAATGGTCACAGCTTTTGCAGTAGGATTATCAATAGCACTTATGATGTTGACAAAAACAACACATCCACCAGCCGGAGCAGATCCATTAGTTGTTTTACTTAGCACAAATGCAGTGGGATGGTCTTATTTAGTCACTCCTGTTCTTCTAGGTTCGGTCGTAATAGTATTAACTGCATTAGTTGTTAATAATTTATCTGGAAAAAGAAAATATCCAACCTTTTGGATTTAAGCCAGCTATAAAAAGGTCAAGTAAAAACTGAACTATTTTAAAATTGTTTGTTGTGATTTTTAATGCAACATAAATAAACCTAGAGAAGAATACAAATTTTTTCTAGGTATCTG
>NZ_JCAQHY010000159.1:0-68547 GCF_059621045.1 Vagococcus sp. WN80Y | reverse complement strand
CCTACAAAGCCACTCCTGTCACTTTTATTATGACAGGAAATCGTCTGTAGGTCGATCACTTTTGTTTTCATTCTGTTTGGTGAGGGCGATAGCCCTCATGAGTGTTTGTCTCACCCTCTCCTCTTGTTTAGTGACTATTAGGTAATGAACCCGATCAAAAAAAAACTGCTCACTGCACTTACACTAACTTTATGCTTCTGTATACCAGTCATAATGGAAAATTCCTGCTTTATCTTTACGCTCATACGTATGAGCCCCAAAATAATCACGTTGTGCTTGAATAATGTTAGCCGGTAAATCAGCACTACGATACGAATCATAGTAAGAAATAGCCGAGCTAAAGGTAGGCACTGGCACACCTGCTTGGATGGCAACAGAAACAACATCACGAACTGCCTGTTGATATTTTTGAGTAATCTTATTGAAGTACTCGTCTAACAACAAGTTTTTCAAATCAGCTTGGCGATCATAAGCATCCGTAATTTTTTGCAAGAACTTCGCACGAATAATACAACCTTCACGGAAAATTTTAGCAATCTCACCATATTGTAAGTCCCAGCCGTATTCCTCACTAGCAATACGTAATTGCGCAAATCCTTGAGCATAACTCATGATTTTACTAAAATATAACGCCTCGCGAACTTTTTCCACGAATTCAGCCTTATCACCAACAAAGGCTGGCGCCACTGGTGCAGGAATAATCTTGCTCGCTTCTACACGCTCGTCTTTCATAGCTGAAATATAACGAGCAAACACAGACTCTGTAATCAATGGTAATGGAACACCCAAGTCTAAGGCGCTTTGACTTGTCCATTTTCCTGTTCCTTTATTACCCGCTGCATCTAAAATAACATCCACAATCGGTTGGCCTGTTTCTTCATCCTTGCGCGTTAAAATATCAGACGTAATCTCAATTAAATAACTATCTAATTCGCCTTTATTCCATTCTGTAAAGATGTCCGCACATTCTTCAACTGATAAACCTAATAATTTGGTTAAGATATCATAAGACTCCGCAATTAATTGCATGTCACCGTACTCAATACCGTTATGAGCCATCTTCACATAATGACCAGCACCGTTAGGTCCAATATAGGTAACACATGGTTCGCCATCTTCAGCAACTGCCGCAATTTTTTCAAAAATTGGTGCCACTAAATCATAGGCTTCTTTTTGCCCACCAGGCATAATTGAAGGCCCTTTTAGCGCGCCTTCTTCTCCACCAGAAACCCCTGTTCCAATGAAGTTAATCCCAGAGTTAGCTAATTCTTCGTTACGACGAATTGTATCTTGGAAGAAAGTATTTCCACCATCAATCAGGACATCCCCTTTATCTAAATGAGGTAATAAACTTTGAATTGTCTTATCTGTTGCATCCCCAGCTTGGACCATCAACATAATACGACGTGGTTTCTCAAGTGAGTCAACAAACTCCTCGACAGTATAGGTTGGTACTAATTTTTTATCTGGATGTTCTGCTACTACTTCTTCTGTTCTTGCGCCAGTACGGTTGAAAATTGACACTGAATAGCCACGACTTTCAATATTTAGGGCAAGATTTTTCCCCATAACCGCCATTCCAACTACCCCGATTTGTTGTTTAGACATGAAATTCCTCCTATTTTTTAGCTTGCTTTTAATCGAAAAAGTTTAAGTACTTTTAACTCTTTAATTATAGCCTATTTTACCGTTATTTAAAACTATCTTGAAATATTTTTGAAAAGAATTTAGGAATAATTCTGAAAACTGCCTAATTCGAATAATTTCAAATAAATATCTGGAGATAGTGCACAAGCTACTAGTGAGGATTATCAAAAAGCTCTTGCGGTTGCAAAAGCTTCTTATTAACTGAGTCAATTGGCTTTAACTATTGTCACCTCTACCGATAACAACTGAAGAAACACCTCTAATCGTTTGACACTTCTATGACAACACAGGCCAATACCCTTGGTTCGCTATAATCATCTCATCCAGAATTTTTTTGGCAATTCGAGCGTTTGGCACCGTTTGATTCAACGTAAAAGCTTGTAGTGCTTTTTGATACGAACCTTCAAAATAAGCATCTACTAATAACTTTTCTGCCGCCACCTGCGCCTCCATTAAGCCTTTATGAAAATCATTAATCGGCACTCTTAAGGAAATGGGCTCAACACCTGTTGCCCCTACATATGCCGGAACCTCTACAACCGCATCTGGACGCAAATTAGGAATCGCTCCTTGATTTGGTACAAGTAACATAAAACGACGGTGCTCGTCATTGAGAATACTAGTAGCCATATCCACAATATATTGGCCATGTTCACCAAAGTTAAAATTCAGAACATCTTCTGTCAGGCCACTACGAATCTTTTTCGCCATTTGCTTCGTATTTTTCTCTCGACCATTCATTACCATATTAGCTCGAGTATAGGTTAAATCAGCTTTTTCCACCATCATATCTCCGTAAAGATAATATTCCAGATAATTATTTGGAATTTGCTCAGGGAAGTCTTTCGTCATAACAGACATCATCTCAAACGCTTCTTGCCACGAGGTATCTCCCTCGTTAAAATCAGCCACTTTCATCTCTTGCTGATTTAATTTTGTAATAATATCAGGCATAATGTCTTTCCCCAATGATTTGTCATAAATTTCAGTATACCAACCGAAGTGATTCAAACCATAATACGTGGGCACCCAATTTTTTCGGTCATAACCATAATTAACAGCAATCGTTTCTTCCAAAGAAATTGTCATATCACAAGCATTTATCATCTTAACCTCTGGATACTGACGACGAATAGCTTCTGACACAATTGATTCAGGATTAGTATAATTCAAGAGCCAAGCTTCTGGTGCAAATTCTTGAACATAACCGACAATTTCTAATAAACCAGCCATGGATCTCATGCCATAAGCAAAACCACCGAGTCCGCAGGTTTCTTGTCCGACTAATCCATGACGTAACGGAATCTTTTCATCTTGTTCCCGCATTTTCAAACCGCCGACTCGAATTTGTGAGAAGATAAAATCACAGCCCATAAAAGCCATTCTAGGATCTTCTGTCGCAATAAGTGTTACATAATCATGCCCAGTAGTTTTTAATAACAATTCAATAATTAAATACATATCTTGGTTGCGTTCTGAATCAATGTCATACAGTCTTATTTCTTTGAGCGGCAGACGATCAGCATTAGTTAGTATTCCTTGAATAATACCAGGTGTATAGGTACTGCCGCCACCTGCAATAGTTATTGTTTGTTTATTTATCATCTTATTCTCCCCTATTCTGCTAATAATTTATCAAACTCTGCCATAATGTATGTCACTTCAAGTCCGATAATCACCTGATAGTTGGTTGCTGATGGCTTGATAATACCACTAACACCTAACTGTTTAATACGAGATTCATCAACAATTGAAGAATCTAAAACCTCTACTCTCAGTCTTGTGTTGCAACTGTAAGAATCATTGATATTCTCTTTACCACCAAAAGCTGCTAGCAACTTTTTGGCCATGTACTGGTAATTTTTGCTGACCAAACTCAATTCCTCTTCCTTGTCGATGGCCATTTCCCAAAATTCAGTTACTGCTACTTCACGTCCCAAAGTTGAAATATTTCGCTTCTTGATCATGTAGTAGAAGGTAAAATAATATAGACAGAAAAATACGATACCTATTGGTAAAATTAGCAGCGGATTAGTAGCAATTCTAAAATTAATCAAATAATCAACAATACAAGCGCCAAAAGTAAAGCCAATTCTAATATTAAATAAATAGCAAACCATTCCAGCTAAACCAGCGAAAAAAGCATGGATCACATATAGCATTGGTGAGATGAACATAAAACTAAATTCCACTGGTTCTGTAATGTTGGAAATAATAGAAGTAGCCGCTCCACTCCCCATAATCCCTTTGACCATGTTTTTATTCTCTTTAAATGCTGCTCGGTAAATCGCTAAACAAATAGCAGGAATTCCAAACATCATAACCACAAAAAAACCAGAAAGAAAAAGTCCTGCATTGGGATCACCATTGATGAAACGTGTCATCTCACCTCGATAAACCTCACCATTAGCTGCCGTAAAGCCGCCTAAATCATAGTATATATAAGTATTTAAGACATGGTGTAATCCAAAAGGAATCAACAAACGGTTAAGAAATAAGAATATTCCTACACCAAACGCCCCCATATCGACCAATAACTTAGCAAAACTATCAATTCCATTTTGAATAAACGGCCAAATCAACCCAAACACAACAGCAGAAACAGTTTGTAAAATCATTACCATTGTTAAAGGAAATTTCTCACCAGCAAAATAAGAAAAAACTAGCGGTAATTTCTGTTCCTTAAAACGATTATAAGTCCATGCTGCCACTAACCCTGAAATAATCCCGGCAAAGATTCCCATATTGACATCAGGATTGATAATAGTTAATCCGGCTTTTAATGTAGCTATTGCTAAAAAACCGGTCAATGCTGGTATTCCTTTATCTTTGGCTTTAGCAAATCCAATTGCCACACCAACGGCAAACAAGATATCCAAATTACCAAAAACGGCATTACCCGCTGCTCCTAAAACAGGAATATTTAGCATATCATCTGCTGACAGACGTAAAATCAAGCCTGCCAATGGCATAGCAGCCACTGGTAATAGCATAGCTCGTCCTAATTTCTGAATATTTGATTTAAAATTTGACATAACCGCTCCTCCTCATTTTGTGTTGACTTCATTGTCACCAATAAGTGACTTTTCAAAGATTTTTTACTTCTCTCTACAAATCGGCATACGTAATTAATTCAATACGGCTATCCTTTATCACTGACTTTGCGAAATCCGAATGAATCAAAAATTCCACTTGGTTAATCCGCGGATACAAGAAACTCGACTGATGGTATAATAATTGATCAAGATACGCAGCATGACACATCACTTCCGTACTTTCGGTTATTCGCAGTCTGTTCAAAAGGACATCCAAATATTCACTCAACGATATATCTAATCGTGACTCCGCTTGGTTATCAACACCGACTTCATCGAATAGTGCCTCAAAGTATGCTGTATGCCGAACAGCTGCAGCCAGCTCAAAATTTCCTCTGACGGGTAGCCCGTATTTTTTAGCTAGCGTCACGACTACCTCCTGATTTCTACCAAACGTATGGGTATGATGATGACTATCAAGATGAGTTGGAATAATTCCGGCTCGATATACTTTCTGAATCTGAGCATTCCACTCTTGATAAAGCTCGTCTAGATCAATGTCACATCCTTCTTGATGATCTTTTAAGCTTCTAAAATAGCTCCCTTCTGTTAATGTTCTGACATTGCTTAGTAAAGGCTCTCCACAAGTGAGAGTCAAATGAACCCCCACACCTAAATTTGGATAGTCTTTCTTTAATTCAACTGCATGTTCAAATCCCGGCATATTAGCCATCACTGTGGTAGATGTCAATATACCTAAGCGATACGCATCAATAATGCCATAATTCACCCCTCTGCTGTATCCAAAATCATCTGAATTGATTATTACCTTTCCCACGACCAACCTCCATTTTTATATAAAAATAACCTCATAGAAAAAAGACCCGTGTCTCCTTTTTCCTATGAGGTCATGCCTACCAAATAGTTGCACCCTCTAAAATAGTTAAATTCTTGCAAGATGTATAGCTAAATAAATAATCTCATTATCTTTTACATCCAGCCGATACGTCTGTTTAATAAAGCTTGTGATAATTTCAGCTGTCTGATATTGTTTACTTTCCTTAAAAGTTTGATTGATAAACGTAATTTCCTCTTCTGGCATCTCCTCTTCGTAGATCAGCCGTTTTACCAAAAATTTCAAATGAATTAACATCCGATTATAGCTCAGTGAATCTTTATCTAAAAGTTTATTATATTGCTCCTCAATCATATGTATAATAGCAGTACTAATTTCAATTATTTTCAAACTGTTTAAACTATTCCGTTCTCCTAGTTCAGCATTAATAATGTGCATGGTAATAAAGCCTATTTCATTATTCCCCAATTCTGTTAAATAGCGTTGATTAATTTTTTCAACAACCTTTGCTGCAACTCGAAATTCCTCTGGATATAGCAGCTTCATCTCTGGTAGCATAATGGCAGTCACCTGAGAATCTTCTTTCTGGCGTTGAATCGCAAAATAGATATGATCCGTTAAAGAAATATAAATATTAGAATCTAGTGGTAATGCAATTTCGCTAGAAATAAATTGAATTATTTCTTCTGAGAACTCAATATAAGCTAGCGGAATTTGTTTAGCCATTTCAGTAAACATCCTTACCTTTTCTTGAGTATCTAAAACAAAAAGTTTGTCTGCAGTTGCCACATCGAATTTTTCGCCTGGTGTCACGGAAAAACCAATCCCTTTTCCCATTGCAATTTTCTCAACATTGTTATCACCAACTAATACAACATTATGATTGATTTTTTTAATCACTCGCATCATATCACCCACATTCCCTCTCTCCAAAATACAAAAAACGACCTAAGAAAATAGACTCATTTTCTTAGGTCGTGCCTAATTTAATAGTAGCACCCTGCTAATATCTAAAATATAGCACCTTTTTAAAGTGTTGTCAAACCGGTTTCATAGTTTATTTAATCGCGAGTAACAGTCATTCAAATTTCTATTTGCGCAAAAGTCTAAGAAACACGCTAACCAGCTCAGCGGCAAATTAGCCTAAAAAGCAAAAAACCCTTAAGACTCCATGGTTGTCTTAAGGGTTTAAACATTTCAGAAATGTCTTATTCTTCAGTTGACGCGTTAACGTCTTTTCCATCGTAATGACCACAAGCTGGACATACGTGATGGCTACGTTTCATTTCACCACAGTTAGCACAAGTGCTCATACCAGGTACTGAAAGTTTGTAATGCGTACGACGTTTTGCTTTTTTAGCTTTTGAAGTTTTTCTAGCAGGTACTGCCATATTAACTACACCTCCTTAAATCATTTAGCATCTGGCAAATAAATTTATCAGACACCATCTATTCCAATCTTACATCTCATCGGATTCTTCATTATTATCTAATAAAGCCGACAATTTTGCAAGACGAGGATCAATTTTATTTTCTTCTTGTTGCTCTTTTCGCTCAAAATACGTTTCCTCAGACATCAATTCCCACGCATTGCCTTTTATTGACTCATGCGAGCGTTTCTCTTCCTTAGTTAGTACCTGTAAAGGGATTGCTAAAAGAATGTGATCTTCAACTGCCTCAGTTAAATCAATCGTATCATTCTCAAGTATCATGACCATCTCTTTATCAGCTAGCTTGTCTTTCACTTCTTCAAATTGAGCAGGTATCATATAAACCTCTGTCACCTCTAAAGTAAGTGGCAAACGAACGGGTGCTAGTGAACGCGTTGAAGGTAAGGTTAAAACTGTCTCCACAGTCATATATAACACATAATCCGATTTACTAACAGACAACATCCCTTTTACCTTAACTGGATCGACTGCTAGTATTTCTTTATCACGAGCTACTAACGATGACTCAATATTCAATTCTTCATTAATTTCTAGCGTATCGTCTTTGTATTTATTTAATTCCAATAAAGACCATTTCATTTTCATCACCTCTAAGCAACAAGAGTTATTATACTAGGCTTAGAGGCCTTTGTCAATGAAATTTTCTTGACAGTTGATTTGGTTTTCTACTATCAGTCTTAAATTAAATTAGGAGCCTGTTGATTGATAATGTCGCAAACCGAATCGCCAGAATAAATAACACGGAATACCAAAAAGAAAGCCTGCAAATGGAAGTAAAATAACACGGGGATCATTCGTTCGATTAATCAAATACAAAAAAGGATAGTATTGAATTAACGCAAATGGGACAACATAAGTTGTAAACTTTAAAACCCCTTTCCCATAAATATCAACTGGATATTTACTGTATTCTCGAGCGCCATCTGTCAAAACATTCATAAATTCAAGTCCCTCTAAAGTAAAGAAACAAAGACTTGCATAAAGTAAAAAAATACTTGCAAAAAGGAAAACACCACCAACTAGCATCGAAATGACTAAACCTATTTTAAACACAGTCCACTCTAACTGACTAGCTGTAACGCCATAGCCAAACATCACGATTGCTTGAATCATTCTACCAAAGCGAGTAAATTCAATTTTACTTCCTAAAACCTGTAAAATAATGGGTCGTGGTCTAACTAAAATCCGATCAAACTCACCATTGCTAATCATGGTCGGAAAAGCATCGAATCCTCTAAAAAAGCATTCAGCTAACGAAAATGATAACAACAAAATACTAAAACAAAGCAACGTTTCCTGAAAGTTGTATCCCTTAACAGTTGAAAAACGATCAAACATAAAATAAACACCTAAAAAAACATTAAAAGACACAAAAAACTGACCCAAAGTAGTTAAAATAAATGATAGTTTATACGTCAATAATGCTTGTAAGTGCATCACAAAATATTTCTGATATAACCTCATTTTTATCCTCCCTGAATGACTACTTTTTTCACTGACTGTTGCTCCAATAATTTACCAATCAGCACTAAAAGGACAACCCAAAATAGCTGTAAACTAACACTTTGACTCAATTCCCTGCCAGTTAAATCACCACTGTAAATCCGAAATGGGACATTTTGAATAGAAGCGAATGGCAAGAAAGCCAAAATCTTTGCTAATGGCTCAGGAAAAAAAGGTAAAGGTAATAACTCTCCTGATAAAATGGAGCCTACAGATTGAAATATCATTCGCAATCCAAAAGCATTAATTGTATAAAACGATAAGAAATAAATAATCATGTTCAACGAGATAATGACAAGTAATGATAAAAACATCGTCATAATGAATAAAAAAAAGACAAGAATAGAGTTTGGCAAAACCAATCTAAATGGATCTGGTAAAAAAAGGGCAACTAACAAAATTGGCAAGCAACGTAAGACTGTTCTTGAAACGCGAGTAGCAATACTTCTTACAAACCACATATTATAAATACTTACAGGACGTACTAATTCATAAGAGACATTACCGTTTTGAATATTATCGAAAATATCTGTTTCCCAATACCAAATCATATAGAGCGCTAAGAAAGCTTGTTGCAACCACACATAACTCACAATAGAAGGGAAACTCATCGGAAATGCTTCAGCATTAGATTGATAAAAAGCTCTAAACATCAGGAGTTCTAAAAGTCCCCAAACAAATTGAGTGACGATTCCTGCCCATGCAGCAGCACGGTACTGTAACCCACCAATGAAACGCATTCTAAAAAGTGATCGATACTTAATCATCTTCTCACCTCAAATATCATACTTCTGATAAAGATTCACCAAAATCTCATCTAAAGTATCTTCTTCGTGTTGTTTCAACTGTTTAAAATCAGTCAGACTTCCATCAAGTAAAATAGTCCCTTTACCAATTAAAATTATTCGGGATGCTAATTTTTCAATATCCTGCATATCATGTGTAGTTAAAATAACTGTTGTCTGGAATTCTTTGTTAATTTTGATGATAAATTCTCGGACTGCTACTTTAGATATAGCATCTAAACCAATTGTTGGCTCATCGAGAAATAAAATTTTTGGACGATGTAATAAGGATGCGGCGATTTCACAGCGCATTCTTTGTCCTAAGGAAAGTTGTCGTGTCGGTGTTTTCAAGATATCAGATAAGTTTAACATCTGACTCAGTTCTCGGAGGGTTTCTTGAAACACATTTTCTGGTACTTGATAAACATCTTTAAGCAAATAAAACGAATCGATAACAGGTATGTCCCACCATAATTGAGAGCGTTGGCCGAAGACCACACCAATATCCTTAACATGGGAAATTCGATTTTTCCACGGCGTCTGACCATTAATCACACAACTTCCACCATCTGGAGTTAAGATACCACTAAGAATTTTAATCGTACTGCTCTTTCCAGCTCCATTAGGTCCAATATATCCCACAATTTCACCATCTGGTATCGTAAACGACACATTATTTAATGCTCGAATCTCTCGATACTCCCGTTTAAAAAATGATTTGACTGCGTGCTGAAAACCAGCCTCACGCTGTTGCACTCTAAACGTTTTATTCAAATTTTCTACTACTATCACTGATAATCCCTCCTCATTATCTTTTATTGATAAAAATTGACTCGAAATAACACAATACCAAAGACAGAAAACGTTGTCAAGAACTTTTCAAAAAAAAAAACAAAGAACAGAAAACTTTCTCTGACCTTTGTTCCAAATTATCTCTTATTGATGACGACGATTCTCGCCAATCATATTTATTTCTTTGGCTAAGTAACGAATACGCTCCATGATCCGCTTCGCTTTAAGCGGTTCATCTTCTCCACGCTGAGTCACACTTAAATGTTCTTTTTCTAATTGATTCATACTAAAATTAGAACTGAAAAAAGTTGGCAACTGCTCCTGCATTCGGTATTGTAAAATAACCCCTAAAACGTCATCTCGAATCCAGCTACTCATGGAATCGGCACCTATATCATCTAACATTAGAATCGGCGCTTTCTTAACGGCCTCTAATTTATCCCCTGTGCTGTTGTTTGCTATAGATTGTTTCATCTCCACAGCAAAGGTTGGGAAGTGCATCAGCGTCGTTCTATAGCCATATTCAGCTAATTCTTGAGCCAGCGCACCTAGTAAATAAGTTTTCCCTACACCAAAGGACCCCTGTAAATACAAGCCTTGATGAAAGTGTTTGGGATCCTCTTTGTACTTACTAACAAAATCAAAAGCAGCTTGTAAGGCTTCTTTACGCTCAGACGTAATTTCAAAATAATCCATACTAGCTTCTCGAATATCACGAGGCATATCCATCGCCTTGACTCGTCCACGAATTTCTTCCTCTTTTTGGCGAGCCAACAGCTCTTCCGTCGGAACATAAGTGACATCAATATAATGGAAATTCATAAACAACTTCGGTTCATATCCTGGTGCAATCATTGTTGGATCATTCAATAAAAATTTACGCTTCTCTTGAACAAACTCATAGAGTTTTGAGTAGCTTTTATCAATATCTTCCTTAGTCAACTTATCTTTATGGGCCTCAATAAAGGTAATTACATCAGAATCTTTTAAAACCTCTTGCACCAGTTTATCAAAGCGCTCAGACCAATCCCGTTGATTAATAACTTTGGTCATTTCTTTGCCTACGTCCTCCATTACGATTCACCTTCTTTCCCTTTTTCACGCATCTTGCGCAATTGCTCTTTAAAGTATGCTTCTTCTTCTTGCGATACTTTTGTCTCTACCTTAGTACTTCCTACCCATTCAGGCAAAGTTTCTTTCCGACCAGAATTTTGTTTATGGTAATTAGTCGATTTACGAGGAGTGCTCGCTTGTTTTTGAGCTGCTGCCCCAATTTCTTTCACTTTTGTTAACGCCTCTTCCGGTGAAACTATATGCGCCTGAGCCCAATCGTTCGCAATTGAATTGGCAAACTTCTGATTTAATACGGCGTTACCTTTTCCTACTAATATGTAATGAATTAACACATTAATTACTGCGTCAGGCAAACCTGATTGCTTAACCAAATTTTCGACTGCCCAACGTTCTTCGTTTGCGACAAACCCACCTTTTTGCTTCTTTATGGCACTTAAAAAAATCATGGGTGAAATACTCTCACTAGAAGTAATCACTTGAATTTCACCATCATTGTAACCTTGCAATTTTAGCGTGTTGCGACGACGAATTAGTTGATCATCTAGAGACAATTCTTTCGCTTGCTCTTCCATAGCCATAGGCGCTTGTTTTTTAGCACCATGATACTTTAAGACCACACTTTTTCTAAGTTGGTTTATAGCAACTTTATTAGTGATGAAATCAACTTCATTTTCCACTAAGTTTTTCATATCCAGTTCGTTAATACCGTAAAGCTGATGTAAGGTAAAAACTGTCTCCTTTAACTCCTGTTGAATTTGCTCTTTATCAATGTACAAGCCGTCCAAAAGACTAACAAAATATGGCCAGTCAAAACTGTCTGTCACACTCGAAATTTTCGACTTTGTACTCCCTTGAAATGCTTCCTTCGCCTGATTAATCGTCTCTTCATGGGAAGCTAAACTTTCTTGATTAAGTTGATACACATCTACAAACTTTTTAGTGACTTCTGTAAACTCAGTAACATCTACTTGCGGAATAGCAAATCGCCTGATTAAAGCTTGATAGCGTTGCTCCCCCACACTAGCAAGGAGTAAGAGTGATAAGACATCATCATTAAATAGATCATCAGCTTTTAAAGGCGACTGCAATTCATAAATGAACTGACGATGTCCTGCTTTTTCTTTAGCAAAAACTCGCAATAGCCCTATTCCTTCTAGCTTCACTCGAGCGTTAAACAAGCGAGGTAAATCAATATTTAATTGATTGAATAAATCAGAATGTCGCATCTCATAACTATCATACTCAAACTCATCAACTGCCGTCAAAAAAGTGTGATAAATGCTAAATGCATCCATACCAATAATCGGCTGGTATAAATAACTCAATAAATGTTCATCATGATTAGTAATCGGAGCTGCCAATTTGACAGTAAAACTGTCTTGCGGATGAAGTTGCTTCCACGAACTATTCAAATCGCTACCTCCTTTATTTCTTATGATGCTGGCGGTTCTTCTTCTTTATTCAAAATGTCCTGCAT
Organism: Vagococcus sp. WN80Y; assembly: GCF_059621045.1. NCBI lineage: Bacteria > Bacillati > Bacillota > Bacilli > Lactobacillales > Enterococcaceae > Vagococcus > Vagococcus sp. WN80Y. The sequence goes on along the minus strand of NZ_JCAQHY010000159.1, from coordinate 55,927 downwards.
TTCTTTTAAGAAGACCCCCATGTCCTTGAACTGACGATAAACACTTGCAAAACGGATATAAGCTATTTCATCAAAATCAACTAAATACTCCATTACATATTCGCCAATTTTTGTCGTAGACACTTCATTTTCACCTAAACCACGGACTTGATTTTCAACCTGATCCACAATTTGTTCCATTTGTTCCATTGAAACTGGGCGTTTTTCGGCTGATCGAATCAACCCTCTTAATATTTTGTCACGATTAAATTCTTCACGTCCACCATTCTTTTTAATAACTAATAATGGTGCTGCTTCTATCCGTTCAAATGTTGTAAATCGAAACCCACATGACTCACATTCTCTTCTTCTTCTAATGGCACGGCCTTCATCAGCAGGTCTACTATCGACGACACGGGACCCGTTATATTGACACTTTGGACACTGCATCTTTTCCACCTCGTGTATTCTATCTATTTTAATAGGTAAATATCTTTTTTATACAGTTATTATAACATGAAAACTAGTGAATGGTATAGTCCTTATACACTGATTAATACAGAAAGAACGAACCTCTTGGTATTTTTCAAGAGGCTCGTTCTTTTGTTTTATTTTAGCTTAAAGGCGTCCATCCACTTCGCTAGTTGCTTCTCTGTTTCAATCACAGTACCAGAATTATCAATCACATAATCTGCAAGTTGTCGTTTCTCATCAATTGACATTTGACTCGACATCCGTTTTTCGGCTTCTACTTCCGATAACTGATCACGCTTCATTAAACGATTTAACTGAATCTGCTCTGACACATAAACCACCATCACCTTATCAACCTTTTCATCGTATTTAGCTTCATACATTAAAGGGACATCGACAACGACCAGTGGTACCTTCTTATCTACCCACTGAGCTATTTCTTTTGAAATAGCATAATCTAATTCATCATGAAGAATTTGATTCAAAAGCTTCCGTTTCTCCTCATCTGAAAAAACAAGAGCCCCCAATTTTTTTCGATTCAAGCTGCCATCCTCACTTAAGATAGTCTCACCGAAACTCTTACTAATTTTTCTCAAACCAACTGTCCCTGGCTCCACAACTTTCCTGGCAATAATATCTGAATCCACAATTGGAATATTATGACTAGCAAAATAACGAGCAACCGTTGACTTCCCTGTCGCAATACTTCCAGTTAATCCTAATACAACTGTCAACGGTCTCACCTGACCTTTCGTTGATGCAATTTTTGACAATTAGGACAGTAATGAGTTCCCCGTTGCGCCACTTTCGTTTTAATTATAGCAGTACCGCAACGTGGACAAGGGACTCCTGTTTGTCCATATACATTTAGCGACACTTGAAACTTCCCAGCCTCGCCAAGAGCATTTTTATACGTTCTAATGGTTGTTCCACCAGCTTCAACAGCCTGACCTAACACATCGATAATAGCATGATAAAGATCTTGAACCCCTTTCGCTTTCAAGCTAACTGCTGGTTGTTCCGGATGAATCTTCGCTTCATAAAGAGCCTCATCTACATAGATATTTCCTAAACCTGTCACTAGCTTTTGGTCCAATAATAGCGGTTTAATAGCTTTATTAGACTTTTTCAATCCCGCGGCAAATTCCTTTAAGAAAAACGTCTCAGGAACTGGTTCTGGACCCAATTTTAAAATTCCGCCATACTCTGATGCCAGCCCCTTTGGCAAAAGTGCCATCCGACCAAACTTTCGAACATCTAAGTAACGTAACTGAGTGCCATCAGTGAAATCAAACAATACATGAGTATGTTTGGCCAGCTCGTCCTCTTGCTGATGAAACTCATATTTGCCCTCCATTCGCAGATGAGAAATCATTTCATAATGAGTGAAGTGGATAATTAAAAATTTACCACGACGACTAATCCCCTCAACCGTTTCACCAATCAAATTACCTTTAAATGACTCCACCTCAGGACTTTCAATAATACGCGGCCAAAATACCTGTACCTGACTAATCACTTTTCCAACAATTAACTGCTCCAGACCTGTACGAACCGCTTCAACTTCTGGTAATTCAGGCATATGTCTAACCCTCCTTATAAAATAGTCATAAAATTATTGCTTTCGATTAAACGTCACGAAAAGTAGAAAGTTGGGATAAAAGTCACTATCCTCTTATCCCAACTTATCTAACGTCTATTTTGCTTCATACCATGTGTCACCATAGCTGCTGTCAGCTTTTAGTGGCACACTTAGTTCTACGGCGTTTTCCATTACCTCTTTCACAAGTTTCTCTAATTGAGGAATTTCTTCCTTTGGCGCTTCAAAGACTAGCTCATCGTGAACTTGCAATAACATTGTTGCTTCTAATTTTTCTTCTTTCAGACGCTTAGCCATTTTAATCATTGCAATTTTTAAAATGTCTGCTGCGCTCCCTTGAATCGGAGTATTTATTGCTGTTCTTTCAGCAAATGTACGCAAATTAAAATTCCGTGCGTTAATATCAGGTAGGTAACGACGACGATGCCACAGAGTTTCAACATAGCCTTTATCCTTAGCATCACGAACGATAGTTTCCATATACGTTTTAATATCAGGATACTTTTCAAAATAAGTATCAATGAACTGCTGAGCTTCCTTACGAGAAATTCCCAAGTTTTGTGACAAGCCATAATCACTAATGCCATATACAATTCCAAAATTGACCGCTTTGGCTTGTCGTCTGATATTGCCAGTCACTTCATTTTCTGACGAAATACCGAAGACACGCATTGCCGTACTGGCATGAATATCTTGACCTTCAACAAACGCCTCACGCATATGTTGATCTTTCGCTATATCAGCTAACACTCGCAACTCAATTTGAGAATAATCTGATGAAAAAATTTGCCAATCCTTTTTGCGAGGGACGAATGCTTGACGAATTTTTCGTCCCTCTTCTAAACGAATGGGGATATTCTGCAAATTCGGATCAACAGAACTAAGACGACCAGTTTGAGTAAGTGTTTGGACGTAACGAGTGTGGATTTTACCATCAGGTTGGATTACTTTGAGTAGTCCCTCAACATAAGTTGATTGGATTTTCGCTATTTGGCGGTACTCTAAAATATATTCAACAATCGGTGCTTGATCTTTCAATTGTTCCAAAACATCCACAGCTGTTGAATAACCTGTTTTAGTTTTTTTAATTACAGGCAACTGCATTTTTTCAAATAGAATAACACCTAATTGTTTGGGCGAATTAATATTAAATTCTTCTCCAGCTAATTCATAGATTCGTTCCTCAATTCCTTTAAGTTGTATCGCAAACTCTTGTTTCATCTCCTGTAGTCGTTGAGCGTTGACCTTAATGCCTTCAATTTCCATCTCTCCTAAAACATGTGACAACGGCAATTCCATGTCATAAAAAAGCTCATGCTGTTCTTTTTCAACCAACAACTCATCCAACTTAGGTTGCAAACTAGCTAATGCCTTAACTTTTCGCGCTAAATGTTTAAAAAGTAACTCATCGTCCTCTGGCAAACCTTTTTTAGCTCCTTTGCCATAGACGCTTTCATCTGTATCAATATCATAATACTCGTAATTAAAAGCAACCTCTGCTAAGTCTTCACTTTTATCATTCGTATCAATTAGATATGAGGCTAACAAAACGTCAAAAGTCACCCCCTTCAACTCACTATCATAACGCTTAAGTGCCACTTGATTTGCTTTCGCATCATAGACAATTTTAGTCAGGTTCTCATCCTCAAGCCACTCTTTAAATGACGCTTGATGCAAAATTTCATCGCCATAAGACACATACAATTTATCAGCAGTTCCCCAAGAGACACCAGAAATATCCGAAGTATGATAATTAGGTTCAAGCATCTCAACATAAAGACTCATCTGATCACTAAACATACTAGTTTCAGCATCAGTTACTACTTCATACACAACTTCAGCAAGAGGCTCACTCGTTTCAGTTAACCCTGATGTGTCTAACTTATTTAATTGTTGCTTAAATTCCATTTCACGATAAAAAGGCACTAATTTTTCTAAATTCTTACCGTTGTAGACCAATTTATCAACCGTAACCTCAATTGGCGCATCCACGTCAATTGTCGCTAATTTTTTACTTAAAAAAGCTTGCTCTTTATCATTAATTAAATTTTCTTTCATTTTGCTTGGCTTTAGCTCATCAATGTGCTCGTATAGACCTTCGACTGACCCATACTCTGCCAATAATTTTATTGCTGTTTTTTCACCAACTCGAGTGACGCCAGGGATATTATCTGAGTTATCACCAGCAAGACCTTTCATATCAATTATTTGTAAGGGCGATAAGCCGTATTTTTCCTTAATAAATTCTGGTGTATAAGTAACTAACTCACTAACTCCTTTGGCAGTCACCTCTACCCGAATATTCTCATCTGCTAGCTGAGTCAAATCCTTATCGCCAGAGATGACAACTACTTCAAAATCCTCCGCACCCACACGACGTGCTAAAGTTCCTATAATATCATCAGCTTCATAATCTGCTAATTCATAGTGTTCAATACCAAACGCCTCAATTAGTTCGCGAATATAAGGCATTTGCTCCTTAAACTCACCAGGTGTTTTAGCTCTTCCAGCTTTATAATCGTCAAAAAAAGCATGACGGAATGTCGTTTTCCCTGCATCAAACGCAATCAACACATGACTTGGTTCTTCCTTTTGCATGATATTATCTAGCATATTGTTAAAAAAAAGAATCGCGTTTGTATGTAAGCCACTTTTTGTTTTAAAGGACTCAAAGTTTTGAATAGCGTAGAATGCTCTAAAAGCCACACTATTACCATCAATCAATAACAATTTATTTTTCGTCATAACATTTCTCCATTCTTGAAACTCTTCTCTATTTTACCAAAAAACAACTTAGTTTGCGAAGTTAAGTAACTGAAACAACCATTTTTTTAGCTCATACTAATTCCTATTTCTCAAAAAAACTTCCTCTCTGCCAAATGCAAAGAGGAAGTTAATAAGTAAAATAATTAATCTCTACCAAAAATACGTAAGAAAGCTAACAGTAAGTTAATGAAATCTAAGTATAGTTGTAAAGCGCAAAAGACGGCCATCCCTTTAAGCTCTGGAGCGTCCCCTACCTGATTATAAATTGCTTTAATTCTTTGATGATCATAAGCAGTTAGTCCTGCAAAAACAAAGACTGTCACGATTGAGATGAATAACATCAAAGGCTCACTTCGCAAGAAAAAAACATTTAATAGGATTACGACAATCACACCAATCAAAGCCGTTCTCATAGCTTGTCCCATTGCACTAAGATCCTTTTGAGTACGTGTTCCAAAGACTGCCATTACTCCAAATGTTACCGCAGCTGCAATAAATGCAGAGGTTATAGTTTTTTCACTATACATATACAACGTAAAACTTATTGTAATCCCATTAATTATTGAGTAAACAATAAAGCCACCTAAAGCTAGACTTGGATTCTTTACTGCTTTAGCACTTAAAAAGATCACCAATGCTATTTCAGCCACCCATATTAAGGTTAGGCCAAACGGTATTCCACTTATAAATGAATCCACTTGATTATAGAAGACCCCTAAAACCAAATACGATGTAACTGCGCTAATCGCGATTCCCATAGCCAAATATCCATATATTCGTGCAAAAAAGGCACTTAGACCAGCATCTGATCTCTGGGAAACTTGATTAAATTGATTTTGTTCCATAATTATTGCTCCTTACTTTCTTCAACTTCTGTTACTATTGGCGGTTTAACCATCACAACTGCATCTAATACACGATCTTCGGCCTCATTAACCGCTGTAACCGAAAGAGTGACAACATCTTTCATCTTATCAACCTTGATAACTTCAAAGTCAAATGTTAATGTTTCATAATGATACACGGGTTCAATAAAGTTAATCGAGAAATTAACCACATGAGAGCCTGGCCCTGGCAAATGCTTAGAAACGGCACTTGTGATAATTCCCATAAGCATTGCTGATGGGACTATTGGTTTTTGATATTCTGTTGTTTTAGCATAATCATGCTGAATAAATAATGGATTTGCATCATTTGTAAGCCCTAAATAAAGTAACAGTCGATCATCTTCAATCGATTCTGTCACACTTAAGGACTGCCCTTCTTCAATATCCTCTATTGTCTTGCCTATTTTTCTCGGCTTTCCAATCATTTAAAACAGACACCTCCATCTTTTATGTATTAATTGTACCAAAAAAGATAAAAAGCGCAAGTTTTCAACTCGGAGCTAAGCCAAAAAGAAGACTGGAACCCCACTCTTCTTTTTGACTAAAAATTAACAAACGAGTCTATCGTCTACATTTTATTTCTACGCGTTGTCGCTAACAGATTTTCATACGCTTGTTGGAACTTTTGAACATCACCAGCGCCCATAAAGATAATTACTGCATTGTGGTAATCCAATAATGGAGAGACATTATCTTCTTTAACTACTGCGCCACCTTTAGTAATTTTATCACCTAGATCCTCAATTCGAACGTCACCTTGTTGCTCACGAGCCGAGCCGAAAATATCACATAGATACACTTCATCAGCTAGGTCTAGCGCCTCTGCAAATTCATCCAAAAGAGCGACTGTTCGTGTAAAGGTGTGAGGTTGGAAAACAGCTATTACCTCTTTATCGGGGTATTTTTGACGTGCCCCATCAATCGTTGCCCGGATCTCAGCTGGATGGTGAGCATAGTCATCAACGATGATCATGTCACTCACTTTCTTTTCACTAAATCGACGTTTCACTCCACCAAAAGTCAACATTTCTTCCGCTACTTGCTTCATGTCCAGTTCTTCTAAATACGTAATGGCAATAACACTTAATGCATTGTATACATTGTGCATACCATAAGATGGTACCGAAAATTGACCAATTAACTCACCTTGATGATAAACATCGAATTTTGAACCTGATGTAGTTCTCTCAATATTTTTAGCCTGAAAATCATCATTATCATTAATACCATAATAATAGATTGGTACATCAGTCTTTAATTTACGTAAATACTCATCATCTCCGAAAGCAATTAACCCTTTCCCAACCTGCGTAGAAAATGTTTGAAATGCATCAAAAACATCATCGATACTCTTATAGTAATCTGGATGATCAAAATCAACATTAGTAATAATTGCATAATCTGGGGCATAAGATAAGAAATGACGACGGTATTCACAGGCTTCAAAACTGAAAAATCTCGCATCGGATACCCCGTGACCAGTTCCATCACCAATTAAATAGCTAGTTGGTTCAATCCCACTCAAAACATGTGATAGTAAACCTGTCGTACTCGTTTTTCCGTGAGATCCCGTAACAGCAATACTTGTAAAACTTTTAATAAAATCTCCAATAAAGCGGTGGTAGCGAATAACTTGCAACCCTTTTTTTAATGCCTCTTGAATTTCTCTGTGACTGTCTGGAAAGGCATTACCTGCGATAATAATCATGCCATCCTTAATGTTTGCCTCGTCAAATGGCAGTATTGTCACATTGGCTTTTTCCAATTCACGTTGAGTAAATGTGTATTGCTCAATATCCGAGCCTTGGACTCGATATCCTTTTTCATGAAGAACGAGAGCTAAAGCACTCATCCCTGCACCTTTAATTCCTACAAAATGATACAATGGTTTATCTTGATTTTGCATGAAAATCCTCTTTTCTAATTGTTAAACTTTTATGTTAGGTTAGTTGTCGTTAATAAGTTTAAAGTATGAAGTAAATTGTTTTTTTACTTCACTAATCATTTTTATACCGATTACCATTATCGTACATTCTCGCCGATATTTCAACCAAAAAAACTTCCTCTGCATAGAAACAGCGGAAGCTTAATAATTAATCAAAGTATTTACTCTTTCTCATCTGAGAGGTCTCTTCTTCCATTATCCCAGATAAAGACTTCTCTAAACGCGCATTTTTACTAGATACATCTGTCTGCTCATGCTGTTTACGGGTAATTGCAGGAATCAAGTCTTCGTTTTCAGGTTTCCTTGTTCCTTTTTTCAATTGTTTAAACTCACGACGAGTAAAAGGAATTTTAACGTCTTCTTCACGAGTTTCAAATTCACTAATATCACGCTTCTCAATTTCATCATACTGAAAGCTTCTATCCTCATCGTCATCCAAAATTAAATAACTTGATTTAGGCTTTTTCATCCGCTCAATTATCTCTTGCTTAGTGTAGGTTGGTTCGACACCCACAGGCGCAACAGAGGCCGGAATATGTTTTGGCACAAAATATGAACGACCTTTATATTTTCCAGGCTGGGTATTAGTGGCACTTCGCGGATCCACTTTCTTTTCACGAGTCAATTTTTTTTCTAAGCTAGCACGATGATCGCTATAAAAAACTGGTTTTTTCACCTCAACAATTTGATCTTCAATTGGAGGACCTTGATAAGAAAAATCGGGATGACTCTCTCTATTTAAGCGCTCTGGTTTAGCAGGCACATAAGGTTCTGGCATCACTGGATCTGCTACTTCCATTTCTTGATGGTACCGTTCTTCATAAGTCGCTTCAACAGTTTCGCCTATTGATTCTGGATCAGTAAAAGGTGTATCAAACTCATCACCAAATAAATTACGGCTATTAGAGGTAGGTAATTTTACCCCCTCATTATCATCAAAAGCTGGAAACCTAAAATTTTTACGTTTATCTGCAAATTCAAGCATCAATCATCAGTCCTTTAAAGTTCTCTCTTATACAGTGTAGCATATTTCCCAAATATAAAAAACAGTTGTGTTTCTTTTCAATCGAAAGTTATGGTAATCTATATTAAATAAAGGTGAAATTTATTTAATTCTTTCACTTATTAACTAATAGAATGGATGACTCACATGTATAAACTACTCGTTAGCGATTTAGATGAAACTTTAATAGGTCTGCAAGGAACAGTCTCTCAAGAAAATTTAACCGCCATTAGCCTAGCGCAAGAACTGGGTATTAAATTTGTTCCTGCAACTGGCCGCAGTTTTAATGATTTTCAACATATTCTCAAAATGACTAATGTCCACAATAGTGAAAACGATTATTCTATTTCCTATAATGGCGGAGTAATTACTAATAATAAAGACAATCGTCTACTGACTACCACTGCTTTACCTTTTGATTTAGTACAAGAAATTTTTCAAGTGGGCGTCAAGCACGACGTGTTAATTCATCTTTTTACTCTCACTGACATTCATACTTTAAATATGAATTCTAATGAACAAAATTATCTTGATGGGCACATTAAATTAAATTTATTAAATGAACCCTGTATTAAACATTTGGCTGACTCTCCTATTCTAAAAATTAACTTTCAACACCTTAACTCAGATTTTTTACAAGAGATTGAAGCTAGTTTTTCTCCAACAATTGCTAATAGTCTTGATATTAATTACTCTTCTAATCGCTATTTGGAGTTCAATCCTCATGGAGTCAACAAAGGTAATGCTCTTCAACAGTTGATGGAACGATTAAACATTCTACCTGAAGAGGTCTTGGCAATTGGTGACAATATGAACGATCGAACAATGATTCAACTTGCTGGCACCGGGGTTGCTGTAGCGAATGCCGTACCAGAGCTAAAAGAAAAAGCCACTTTTATTTGTCGTAACGATCATAATAATCACGCAGTTGCAGAAATGATTAACCACTTTATCTTAAATTAGCTCACAAAACAGGCCGAGACAATGTAATAAACTATTGTCTCAGCCTGTTTTACCTTTTCAAACGTCAGATTCTTCAATCGTATTAACTAGGAGTTTGTCATAACCAACTCTAAGACTCCCATCTTCCAAAAATAAACGTCCCGTATTACGAAAACCAGTTTTTGTTAAAATATAGCGCATACCATCGTTAGCTTCATGAGTATCCGTGCGAATCACTTGTCGCCCATGATCAAGTGTCATTTTTTCTGCATAAGCCAATAACTCAAGAGATGTCCCTTGTCCTTGATAATCATTATTAATCGCTAAACGGTGGATTACCGTATAAGGTTCTTGGCTATTCCAAGCGCCAGCAATTAATGAGCCGTAGCTTATTTCAGGCTGTAAACTAAGTACAATAACACCGATAATAACATCTTTATTAATTGCAACATAGCACTGCTCTAATTCTATATCCTTTAATATCTCTGGAATACCTGGATACTCCCCTTGCCATTGGTCTATCTTTAATTTCTTAAAATAAGCTTTTGTCTGAGTAAAAATAGTTAAAATTTCCAATACATCGGTTTGTTTAGCTAGTCTAATAGTCACGATTATTCAGCCCCTATTAATAAATTTTCTCTCCTAATTTTATACATACCTAGCTTTCCAAGTTGAAGTAAGCTAAGTCTGTCAATAGAACTACACCCATTAACAACAATACGACAGAGAAAACCATCGAATAACCGACTGTTTATCTCTGCCTTAAACTATCCCCTTTTATCTACATGCTCATTTTACTATGCCAACCAGTTAGCAACCTCTTTTAGCGCATCTGGAATCCCAGCAGGGTTCTTACCACCGGCTTGAGCCATATTTGGGCGTCCGCCTCCGCCTCCGCCAACTTTAGGTGCAATTGATTTGATTAAATCTCCAGCTTTAAGCCCTTTTTCGTTCGCCTTTTTAGTCATCGCAACAAGTAAATTAGCTTTTTCACCTTGAGCAGTCCCTAATACAAGAACATCAGACAGATTCTTTTGCTTCCACTGATCCGCTAATTGACGCAATTGATTCATATCCTTGACATTGACTTGAGCTGCAATGAATGTAATCCCATTTACTTCTTTAATCTCTTTAAAGACATCTCCCGCTTGTTGATTAGCCAATTTAGCATTCAAGCTCTCATTCTCTTTTTGAATTTCTTTTAGCTGCTTCTGTAATTGCTCAACTTTAGTTGTAACTTCTTTAAGTTGTGGTGTTTTAAGCAGAGTCGCAACATGTTTTAATTGAGACTCTTCTTGATTTAACAATTCGTACGCTTCTTGGCTTGTTACAGCCTCAATTCGTCGGACACCAGCTCCAATACCTGATTCTGACACAATTTTAAATATCCCAATGTCAGACGTATTCGTAACATGGGTTCCCCCACATAATTCAATCGAATAATCTGCTATTTTAACTACACGTACATCATGCCCATACTTTTCACCAAAGAGAGCCATCGCTCCCATTCCTTTAGCTGTGTCAATATCCGTTTCTATTGTTTCAACTGCAATCCCTGCCCATACTTTCTCATTTACAAGTTGCTCCATCTGGACTAATTCTTCACTCATAACTTGCCCAAAATGAGTAAAGTCAAAACGTAAGTGAGTTGGAGTTACTAACGATCCTGCTTGATTCGCATGGTCGCCTAAAACATCTTTTAATGCACGATGTAATAAATGAGTTGCAGTATGATTTTTTAGAATCTTATTACGACGGACTTGATCCACAACTAACTCATAAACTTGACCTGTCACAATATTGCCTAGAACGTCTACTTTATGTAATGGCTGACCATTTGGTGCCTTTTGAACATCGACCACTTTAGCAACAATGTCACCTGTCGCAGACTTAATTACGCCCATATCATACGTTTGACCGCCCATTTCAGCATAAAAAGGGGTCTCTTTAAAAATCAACTGAGCATCGCCTTTATCAAGTTCAGGGACAATTGTTTCTTCACTAATAATTACTGTTAGCTCACTCTTTATGATGGTTTGAGTATACCCATCAAAAGCACTCGTCTCCTTGATGTCAGTTAACAACGCTGATTGAACATTCATAGATTGATCATTGCTACGAGCAGCACGGGCTCTCTCTCGTTGCGCCGTCATTTCTGTTTCAAACCCAGCATGATCAACCGTCAATCCTTCATCTTCAGCAATTTCTTCAGTCAATTCTACAGGGAAACCAAATGTGTCATACAATTTAAATATGTCTTTTCCATTTAAAATAGTCTCATTTTTTGTCTTCATTGACGTAATTAAATCAGTTAAAATTTGTAACCCTTCATTAATGGTTTCATGGAATCGTTCTTCTTCCGTACGAATCACTTTCTCAATGAAAGTCTGTTGTTCAGAAATCTCTGGATAATAACTTGCCATAATCTCTCCTACAACTGACACTAATTGATACATAAATGGTTTGTCTATCCCTAGCTTTTTGCCATGCATGACAGCACGGCGAAGTAACCGACGCAATACATATCCACGACCTTCATTAGAAGGCAATGCACCATCACCAATTGCAAATGAAACAGCACGTGTATGATCAGCAATAACCTTGAATGACGTATCTGTTACCGCATCACTTCCATATACTTTCCCAACACTTAGTTTAGCTGTCGCTTCAATAATTGGCATAAACAAGTCTGTTTCAAAGTTAGTCGGAGCATCTTGGATAATAGAAACCACACGTTCTAATCCCATTCCCGTATCAATATTCTTATTAGGTAATGGTTCATACGTGCCTTCTAAGGTATGATTGAATTCAGAAAACACTAAGTTCCAAATTTCCAAGTAACGTTCATTTTCTCCTCCTGCATAGTTCTCAGGATCATCTTCAGCCACATCATTATATGCTTGCCCACGATCATAAAATATTTCCGAATTTGGGCCACAAGGTCCAGCACCAATATCCCAAAAATTATCAGCAATATCAATAACACGATCTGTCGATAACCCCACTTCTTCTTCCCAAATACGACGAGCCTCTTTGTCCTCCGGATAAACTGTTACGTACAATTTATCTGCAGAAAAACTCAGCCACTTTTCATCTGTTAAAAACTCCCAAGCCCAATGAATCGCTTCTTTCTTTTGGTAGTTACCAATTGAAAAATTACCAAGCATTTCAAACATTGTATGATGACGAGCTGTTTTTCCTACATTTTCAATATCATTGGTACGAATACTTTTTTGAGCATTAACAATTCTAGGATTATCTGGCACAACACTGCCATCAAAGTATTTTTTCAAAGTTGCGACACCTGAGTTAATCCAAAGTAATGTCGGGTCGTTAATTGGCACAAGTGATGCACTTGGCTCGATTGAGTGCATTTTTTCTTTAAAGAAATCTAAAAACAATTGACGTACCTGACTACTGCTTAATTTTTTCATTATCTATTATTCTTCCTTTCTATTTTGAGCAGAGATTTTTGCGACAAAAAGACACCATGCAAGACAAGGACGTCGCCACGCGGTACCACCTTGTTTGCAATGATGTCACTCATTACCTCTTAAGCTCGTTAACGCAGAGTTGCGTGATAATTTCTTATCAATATCCGTTAAAGGGAGCATTTTAATAGGGATGGCTCTTCTTTCAGCTATGTGAAAAGCTCTCTAAAACATCACTCATCATTAAAATATATCCTTTTCCATCTCAAAGTATAATAAATTTGGTGACAAAAGTCAATTTTATTAGGAGACTTATGAAGTTAATATTAGCCACAACAATGAAAATAGAGTAAACTATCAATAAGACATGAGAACGGAGGTAAGACCATGGTAATCTCTCAAGAAATAACTGATTATATCACACGCTATCCAAAAGATATTCAAGCTATTCTAACTAAAACCCGCTCAACTATTCAGAGCGTCGCTCCCGAAAGTATTGAAAAAATCAGCTACCAGATGCCGACATTTTATTTGAATGAAAACCTGGTTCACTTTGCTGCAGCAAAACAACATCTAGGCTTTTATCCAACACCTAGTGCGATAACAAAATTCGCTACCGAGTTGACTCCGTACAAAACATCAAAAGGAGCTGTTCAATTTCCTTATGACAAAGAAGTCCCCTATGAACTCATCGCTGAAATGGTTAAATTTCGAGTTATAGAGGTACTTGAAAAAAGAAAATAAAAGAAAGCAGTCATCCCGCCAAGGAAAATGACTGCTTTCTTTTTAACTAGGATCAATTACAATACTTTTGCGATAATGATAGAATCGAGGATCCAACTTTTCAGTCACAGATACTTGATGGGTAGGCTGGTAGTAACTAGAAAAGGGTAAAATTTGCTCAATTAAATGACGCCCTTTTGTAGAACATACTTCAAGTTTAACCACATCGTTATTATCAGTCAGCTCATAGTGACTCAAACCATTCGCCTGAACTAGACCAAACATATTTTCTTGATTTAATTTTTTTTCAGCTGATTGAAAAGGGTGTACGTTATTTCGTTTAATTTCATTTCCCCAGCGAAATAGTCGTCGGGTTCCTCCACCAACTGCAAACTCCCAAGCATCCTCGGATAGCAATTGGAAGCCACGACGATGCAATGCTAACCAAAGTTCACCATAATCACAATCCTGATGATCATACAGATAATAACTATCCAAATCATCTTGACGTTGTTTGAGGTAATAATGATTCACCTTAAAAAGACTCACTGGACAAACCCAAGAAAGGCTTTCTGTCAGAGTCAGATCGGGATTAAAGGCACGCCAAATTTCTTCACTAAACTCACCATAAAACGCTTGATCTCCCACAAAGCCACCCGATACAACGTTGTAAGTACCTCGTAGATTAGTTCCGACTGGCTGACTATTTTTAGCAACAATCATCGGTGGTATATCAACTTTACGCAAGCGACTTGTGTGCTGATTAATGTACGCATCAATATCTTCAAGGAATCGAAAATCATAACTCGAATTGTCCTGACCAATTTGCTCAGATAAAAAAGATAAATCTGCCTCTGTTAATGATGTTCCGTAAAGTGAATCAGAAAGTCCTGTCAACCTATTTTCTTCATCTAGCAATTCATGACTCTTTAATCCTTGACTACCGAAATCCCAACCTAAAATCGCGTCTCTTTGTCCAGGTATAAAGACAAAGGCTTCACCATTAATCATCAATTCAAAAGTCCGACATTTCATCCCACACATCTCAAAAGAAACAAGCCGTTGCCAATCGAGAGTCAATCTCGGATTTAAAAAAAATTTAATAACCCCTGCAAACAGTTCTGTCTTTTCATCATCGGCAAATTGTTTCCAGTTATGCAACTGTAAACAGTCATAAAATTCCATTGTTATTAGCTCCTTACTTCATGTATTTATCCAGAAATTCTGTTACTACTTGACGGTATCCTTCTCGATCGTCCTTAAAACTAGTTCCATGCTTAGCTCCTTTGACAACGTATTTTTCCTTTGGCCCCTGAGTAGCTTCATAATTTTTTGCTAACATATCAAATGGAACAAATTTATCTTCATCGCCATGAATAAACAACATAGGCAGCTTATTCTTCTTTAATTGAGCTACTGAACTCGCTTCTTTAAAATTATAACCTGCTTTGAAGCCAGAATATACTGATGTCAACGGAATCAGTGGAAAGCTTGGCAAATTAAACATATCTTTTAATTGATAAGCTAGCTCATTATCAACAGAATCATAACCACAATCCTCAATTATCACTTTAACATTAGCAGGTAGCTCTTCACCAGAAGTCATCATAACTGTCGCTCCGCCCATGCTAATACCGTAAAGAATTATATCGACTCCTTTAGGATAGCTAGCACTTATTTGCTCAATCCATTTAACATAATCAAGTCGATCAGGCCACCCGAACCCAATATAGGCGCCCTCGCTTTTACCATGCGCGCGAGCATCTGGCACTAACAAATCATAACCAAGTCCATAAAACAATTCACCAAAGTCTTGCATGTGCTCTCCATCACTACCATATCCATGAGCAAGTATTGCTAACTTCGGAGTTCCTTTTTGAGGCTGCTTAAAATGAGCGGCTACTAGATTTAAAGCATCAAAACTCGTTTGCTTCAAGATGGTCGGTTCTTCTTTTATAAATTTCCACTGGCCGTAAGCTCCCCCTTCACTTCCGCTTGCTTCACTAGCAGTAATGAAATCTTTATCACCTCTTACAACCGCATAATTAAAAAGATAATTGACACCCCATCCTAAACCGACTATTATTAAAAGAGAGATAATAATACCTATAGTAGTTCCAACCTTTTTCACACTTTTGCTCCGTTCGTTAAAAAAATAGTAATTTTTATTAAGTCTTAGCTTCAATTATAAAGGAGTTTGATATAAATGAAAACTTATTTCTCTAATGAAGAGTGGGTACATACCTACGCCTCTTATCTTCGAACATTGGTGTTTGTTCAAGAAATGGAGGTTTCACCTCATATTGAATTTAATCACTTAGACACTGAGGAACATCCTTACCTACTGATGCTGAAAAATGGAATACCTGTTGGCACTGTGCGTTATCGAAAACTAGACGAGCACACTATTCAGCCAGATTGTCTTTGCGTTCTAAAAGAGTATCGCAATCAATCAATCGGATTTCGTTTAATGCTGATGATTGAGCAAAAAGCGATAAAGGAAGGCTGCCAGTTATCAATTATCCGATCACATACTTCACTTATCCCTTTTTATCATCAACTAGGTTACAGCGTTATTTCAGATGAATATATTGAGGATGGTAAACTGTATGTTGAAATGCAAAAGAACCTAATCCCCACATTAGTGTGATTAGGCTCTTTTGATTTATCCATTACTTTTTAGTCTTCTTAGCTTTTTTTATAACTCTAGCTTGAGAACGCCGTTCTATTCGGCGTTGCATTTTTTCTTTATCAGCAATTGCCCAATTAATTTTTTTCTTATAACCAGGTTTAATATTTTTCTTTTTCTTTTTAACTAAGCCAATCATTTCAGTATCTAAATTCTTTTGAGATTTATTTCGTTGAGTCCGACGGTTACGATCATAGCTATCAATAATCTCATTGCCTTTAATTTCTTTCGGAACAAAGGTAATTCCGATTTTTTCCAATTCATTGATCGCTTGTTCATCACTCGGATCATATAAAGTGATAGCAGTTCCCTCTAAACCATTGCGTCCAGTTCTACCAACACGATGAATAAAGAAATCTAGCTCATTAGGAATTTCGGCATTAATCACATGGGAAACCCCTTCAATGTCAATCCCTCGAGCTGCTAAATCTGTTGCCACTACGTATTGATACTCCAAATTTTGAACTTGCTTCATAACACGTTTACGTTCACGTGGCAAGATATCTCCATGAATTTTCGCAACTTTCAATCCCTGATTTTTCAAATAACCAGCAATCTCATCCACTCGCTGTTTCGTATTAGCAAAAACAATTGCTAGATAAGGATGACCAACAGTTAATAATTTATGAATTAACTCATTATTATTTTTCCCTTTCGTTGAAATCAACCAATTATCAATTGTGTCAGAAATGATTGACTTTGGCTTAATATGCTCAATCACAGGATTAACCATATATTTTTTTAAGAAGGGTTTTAAACTTTCAGGAATAGTCGCTGAAAAGACTAACATTTGTAAATTGTTAGGTAGCTTACCTGCAATTTTGTCAACCTCTTCTAAAAATCCCATATCTAAGGTCATATCAGCCTCATCCACTACAAATGCCGTAGCTGTATGAGCGCCTAATCCATTCTGTTCGTTCATTAAATCCAAAATCCGCCCTGGTGTTCCCACAGCAATATGCGGTTGTTGTTTCTCAAGTTTAGCCAATTGACGTTTTTTATCCGTCCCACCAACAAAACGCGATACGCGAATCTCAGTCTCGCTCGTCTCAGCTAGTTCTACTGCTGCTTGATAAATTTGATTAGCTAACTCACGACTTGGGGCCGTCACTAAAATTTGAACTTCATTCTTATTTGGGTCAATCCTATCCATTAATGGTAATAAAAATGTATGTGTTTTCCCTGAACCAGTTTGTGACTGACCTACAACGCTTTTGCCTTTTTTAATAACTGGAATTAGTTTTTCTTGAACTTCTGTTGGCTCTACAAACCCTTTAGCTTCTAAAGCTTTTTCTAAATAAGGCTGTAAATTAAATTGTTTAAAAGAACTCAACACCTTCACCTCTTCCTCTTCTTTTGATTGTTTTGCTTTTTATCAGTCGAACTGTTTAAGCACTTTTGCATTATAGCACAATTTTGTCTACATATCTAAATTTAATTCACTAAATAGATTAAAAATGGAATGACAAATAAATAAACTACAAAGGTCAAAGCTTGTGTGGTAGTTGTAAATTCCACATCTGCTTTATACTGTCGTGCTAAAATTGGCATTGAATTTTGAGCTGGCATTGCGGACTGAATTATAAAAACTTTTAGCATGACATCTGGTACCTTAATGATCATGGAAAGTAAAATGACGACTAATGGTGAAATAATATAACGACCAAGTAATACACCAAACGTATCCTTGGTCATTTTCAAATTACGAATGCCCGTTTGAAAAACAATCATGCCAATAACAAGCATTGAAAGAGGTGTTGTCAAGCCACTTAAATGACGAGAAAATTTAGTAACTAATTCAAAACTAGGTATCTCCACTAACATCCATATCAAACCAACAATAAAGCCCAACATCGCTGGAGATAGCAATAACTTAATGACCCCCATAAAATCCATCTTTACTTGTTCAATAGTTGGATCAGCACTATCACCAGAAATCAAATAAATTCCCACTGTCCAAAAGAAAGTTGTATTACAAATGTAGTACAACAACACATACGGAACTGAAATCTCGCCAAAAATCGCTAAATTGATTGGCAATCCCATAAAAATGGTATTGGAAGCTGTAAACATTGTTTGAAACACTCCCCTGCGACTTTTAGACACTTTTGTCACCTTAGCATAAATCAAGCTAATCATAAACGTGATTATTATTGAAGCAATTGGTAGGAGCATTCCGCTAAATAACTGTAGAAACTCTTCCTTGGTAAACCGTTCTGTCATATTTAAAAACATGTTAAATGGTAAGGCAATATTTAACACTAGTTTAGAGAATAAATCAATTGCCTGATTGTTAAACCATTTTTTATAGGATAACCAATAGCCCATTAAAACTAAAGCAAATATAACCAATATATTCAAATAAGACTCTAACATGTAATCTCCTTTTCCTTCACTCATCCTCCAATCTATTGTAGCATCTCTCCTAGCTATTGAGAAATTAAAGTCAACAAAAAATAGCGGTTCAAGACATTAACTCTTTCTCCGCTATTTTTCATATTAAGTTGCTGCTAAATAGGTTAAGGCATACTTGAGATGGTAAGCGCTTGCTAGAGCTAAGCTACGTTCATCGATGTCAAACTTTTCATGATGATGTCCATACTGAGTCTCTGGGTTATCTAAGTTCCGACTACCTACTCGCCCATAAACACCTTCTGCCACAGCTAAAAAGTCAGCAAAATCATCAGCGCCTAAACTTTGAGGATTACTTGTAATCACGTTAGCACTTCCAACCAATTCTATGGCAACAGTTTCGGCTAATTTTGTAGCCTTGGCATCATTAATCAATGGCGCTGCCGCATCGTAGACGTTGAAATCAATCGTTGTTCGATGTGCCTCCGCAACACTTCTAGCAATGCGCTCAACAGCAGCAATCGCATAAGCTCGCGTCTCATGACTAAAAGTCCTAACAGTCCCTTCAATCTTAGCTTCATTCGCGATAATGTTGTAACGCGTACCAGCTTCAAGAACTCCAACTGCTACTACTGCACTTTCTAAAGGATTGACCTCACGAGCCACAATTTTTTGTAATTCAACAACAATACTTGCAGCAGATAAAACAGCATCCCTACCTAAATCTGGACGTGCCGCATGTCCGCTTTCGCCATGTACATGTATTTTAAAAATATCGCACGAGGCATTTGTAGGTCCTGGTGTTGCGACTAACTGACCAACAGGAATACTGGAATCCAGATGAATCCCAAAAACTTGATCCACATCCTCTACAAAACCACCTTCAACAAATTGACGCGCGCCAGCGCCAATCTCCTCAGCTTGTTGAAAGGCCAACAAAATAGTTCCAGCAAACTCTGTTTGATGTTTTCTCAAAATTTTGGCTACTCCTAGCAATGAGGCGGTATGCCCATCGTGACCACAAGCATGATTCAAGCCTTTGTTCTTAGATGCATAATCTTTACCCGTCTCATCAGGTAGCTCCAACGCATCAATATCTGCCCTTAGTAGAATAGCTCTCCCTTCACCCTCACCAGGAATGGTCGCTAAGGTTCCTGTTTCTCCGACACTAACAAACTCAATGTCAAATTCCTTTAGCTTAGATTGAATCCATTTTTGAGTCTCATATTCTTTCAAACTGGCCTCTGGATGCTGATGCAAATAACGTCTCCAATGAATAATTTGCGGCTCTAGTTCAGATAGTTCCTCTTGAATTGTGTCCCATTTAATTGACATATTTTTTCCTCCCTGTACTCATTCATTTTTTATTTTACCAAGCAGGAATTGAACTTCCTTTTGATGTTTCCTCAATAATTTTTTTAGTGTCCTCTGTTTGATAAGCTTTCACAATTTTTTGATAAATATCATTATCTTTATCTTCTTTATTTGCTACAATAATATTAATATATGGTTTTGATGTTTCATCAATTGGTTCTAAAAATATAGCATCTTTTTGTGGCAATAACCCTGCGTCAATAGCCAAGCCATTATTGATAATAGCTATATCCACATCTTTCAATGATCGAGCGACTTGAGCTGCATCTAGTTCACTAATATCCAACTCCAGTTTATTTTCTGTAATATCTTTAGGCGTCGGCGTTGATTTTGCAGCAGGATCAACCTTTATTAATCCAGCTGTTTGCAACAATAATAAAGCCCGTCCACCATTAGTTACATCATTGGGAATAGAAACTTTCGCTCCTTCTTTTAGCTCTTTAATCTCCTTAATTTTCTCAGAGTAAATACCTAATGGAGCCGTTACAGTATTGCCAATCGTGACTAAATCTGTGCCATGTTCCTCATTGTAATTATCCAAAAAGATTTGATGTTGAAATGAGTTAAGTTGTATTTCCCCTTCTGCTAAGGCGGCATTTGGTTGATTATAATCTGTAAAACTGACAATTTCTAGCTCAATCCCTTCTTTCTTAAGACGCCCCTGAACATCTTCCCATACCTCATTATTTTCACCAATCACGCCTAATTTAACCTTTTCTGTCCCTGTATCTCCTTCTGCCTTTTTCCCACATCCCACACTCAACAAGCTTACTGCTACTAAACCAATCAAACCAACTAATATACGTTTTTTCATAAATAATCTTCCTTTTCTATTTTAATAGTCTGTATTCTTTTGTTCATTGCTAATTACGTATGCTCTGTTTTACGAATAAAATAATTCCCGATCATTTGACTAATGAAAACTAAAATCAAAATAATCAATGTTGCAACAATTGTCACATCAGGTTGAAATCGATTATAACCTCTAGCAATTGCTAAGTTGCCAAGACCACCACCACCGACCGCTCCTGCCATTGCTGTTAAACCAATTAAATTGATAACAGTCAACGCACTGGCTCTAACAATTCCAGGTAACCCTTCTTTGAGATAAACACGAAAGATGATTTCTAGTGTACTTGAACCCATTGCTTGAGCTGCTTCTATCACACCACCATTTACCTCTAACAAAGCATTTTGAATTTGTCTTGAAAAAAATGGCACGGTTCCAATAACTAATGGAACAATTGATGCGGTCGTTCCAATGGTCGTTCCGACAATTAGTCGCGTTAGTGGCGCAATGGCCGCTAACATGATGATAAATGGTATCGATCGGAAGGTATTGATAAATTTGTCTAAAAGTTCATAAACGATCTTATTGGGGGCAATGCCCTGCCGATCGGATACCACCATAATTACACCAAGAATAATTCCCAGTGTTCCTGCAATAACGGCTGTAACTAAAGTCATATAAAGTGTCTCAAGTATACTTTTAATAACTTCATCGGGTATTTCCACCACATTAGGTAAATACTGATTTACAAAATTTTGCATCTTTTTTCCTCCATTTCCCTTTTTACAAAGGGGGTTAATTAAATAGCTACTTTCTTGACAAACGGAAGGGTCTGATTAGGCTCAATCAACAATTGGTCGACCGAAACCCCTTGTTCAATCAAGTAAACCTTTGCTCTTTCAATCTGCTTCGTATCGCCAGCTAAGATAACAATTAAATTGCCAATAGGTGTTTGATTTAGGACATCAATATCACCATATAAAATATTAGCTTCAATTTGATATTTACTATACAAATGAGCGATTAGTGGTTGACTCGTTTGGCTACCAACATAAGATAAGTGAACCAATTGGTCATTCTTTTTTAGTTGAACGATTGCTGGATGATCACCAATCGTTTCTAACGCTTTATTTAAATGATTGGCTGTTTGAATAAAATCACGTGTTAACTCATTTTTAGGTTGGCTAAACAGTGAGACAATATCGCCTGATTCAATCACTCGTCCATTTTCCATCACGGCTACTTTGTGACAGATTTCCTTCACAACTTGCATTTCATGAGTAATCAAAACAATTGTCAAATTTAGACGCTGATTTAATTCTTTGAGTAAATCCAGTATCGCCACAGTTGTTTTCGGATCAAGTGCACTTGTTGCTTCATCACAAAGAAGAACTTCTGGATCATTTGCTAAAGCTCTCGCGATGGCAACCCGTTGTTTTTGTCCTCCCGAAAGCTGACTTGGGTACTGATTGGCTTTATCCGAAATCCCAACCAATTCCAGCAACGAGTTTACCTTCTGCTGCTTCTCACTTTTGGATAAATTTGCTCCTCTGAGGGGATAGGCAACATTATCAAAAACAGTTCTAGCTTCCATCAAGTTAAAATGCTGAAATATCATACCGATTTTTTTTCGTGCTTGTCGAAGCTCTTTAGTCGTCAATGTTCCCAACTCTTGATTATTAACTATAACTTGTCCGCTGGTTGGTGCTTGTAAGTAATTGATAACTCGAACAAGGGTACTCTTCCCTGCTCCACTGTACCCAACAATACCAAAAACTTCACCTTTTTTTACGTTAAGGGAAACTTCCTTAACCGCATGAACTATTTTTTCCTTTCCATTAAATGTTACGTCAATATTTTCTAATTTAATCATTATTGCTCCTCCTCATTATGTGTCGCTAGACAAAAAATCGCCCCTCTAATCAGCCAATACATACTTAACTGATTAGAAGGACGATTCAACTCGCGCTACCACCTTCATTTGACAAAAGCTCACGCTCTTATCCTTTTCAAGTACCAAATTTCAATACTCTAGCACAATAATGGGTGCTCCCATCGTAGCCTTATGATTTCTCACTCGGTACGCCTGCTCCAAGACCATTTTCTGTTGTTCGCTTTCTTTATCCGCTCTCAGCTGTTTACCGGATTCTCTGTAAAAGTGCGTCCTACTTACTTTTCTTTTCATTGCATTTAATTATTCAATTTATTTAAACAAAAAAACTTTCGCCTACTAGACACCATAAAAGCATCTAGCAAGGACGAAAGTTTGACAATCGTGTTACCACCTTGATTCATTCCTTTATCACTAAAGAAATCTTTACCAGTACACAAAGACTATTCAGCTTTGTAAACTGTGACACGCTATCGGGTGTCCTCACCGTAACTGGCTAAAAATAATTTCTCACCAATTGCTCATCCAAGACCATCTTCAACTTAATCATCATTACCCATTCTCACCAACCAGGGTTCTCTTTACAATAATTCTTAAATCTACTCTTCTCTTCTTCTGAGACAGTTAATTCAGTTGTTGATATTGACTATACACAACAAAAAAAAGAATGTCAACCCTTTTTTACACTTAACAAAAAAAGCGCTGGAAGAAACTAACCTCCAACGCTTATGAGTTATTCTGCAGACAGCGCTGCCATCGTAATATAATTATACGGTTGATTAAAATGAGGTAAGAAGAAAATATCAAGCAACTTCAATTTATCAATTGTTACTTTTTCTTCAATAGCTAATGAAAACATGTGAATTCCCATTGAGATATCTTCTGTTGACGCCATCTGAGCGCCTAGAACACGGCGCGTCTCAGCCTCATAAATAATCCGAATTTTGACGTTACCATTTTCTTTCATAAAAGCTGGCTTTTGTAAATCCTCAAATTCCGTGTATTTCGCATTAATGCCTGCTTTTTCAGCTGCAGCCATGTTTAATCCAGTGGACACCATATTGTAGCCAAATATTGAAATACCATTAGATCCCTGTACACCAATTGATTCTAACGGTGTACCTCCAACATTATGCCCTGCAACAATTCCACTACGAACCGCATTTGTAGCCAAAGCGATATACGTAGTAGCCTCAAGCGCATTGCTATAAATTGTTGCACAGTCACCGATTGCATATACATCTGGTAAGCTTGTTTCTTGTTTCAAATTAACTCTATAAGCCCCATTAGTAAATGTTTTCAATTGTTCTTTACCAAGGATATTATTTGGTGCAAAACCAATTGCCATCAAGACTAAATCAGCTTCATATTCTCCCTTATCAGTAACAACTGTCGTAACTTTTCCATCTACGCCTCGATATTCTTGAACTAATTCTCCAAAATGATTATGAATACCATTATCTTCAAGGATTTTATCCATGTCTTTAGTAAACCAAGCATCATAATACGTACTTAAAGAGGTATCAGCTGCATCAAAAAGACGAACATTTTTCCCTCTGCGTTTAGCTGCCTCAGCAATTTCAACACCTATATATCCAGCTCCAATGACAGCTACTTCTTTTACATTATGATCTGCTAAGGCTTGGTCAGCTGTTTGTCCATCTTGAAATAATTTGACAAATTGAACGTTTTCCAAATCACTCCCAATAATATTAGGCGCAATTGGCACAGAACCGGTTGCCAAGATTAATTTATCATAGCTCTCAACAATGTCTTCGCCCTCTTTAGTTTTTGCCTTCACAATTTTTTTTTCAAAATCAACTGAATTAACCGTCGTCTCCATGTGAACCTTCGCACGTTTTTCTTCAAAAGCTTCTTTATTTGTGTAAAATAGATGCTCATATGAGTTAATCTGCCGACCTACCCAAAGAGCTGTTCCACAACCAAGATAACTTAAGTTAGTATTACGATCAAAAATAACTAATTCATTTTCTGGATAGCTATCCAAAAGGGTATTTGCTGCAGCGATACCGGCATGATTGGCACCAATTAAAACAATTTTACTCATAAAGTTTGCTCCTTCGATTTTCAGTTTTTCGCCCACACACGAAACGCTCGTATTGTAAACGATATCATAACCTTACCTCATTCAATTTTAAATATCAAGATAATATTCAATATTTCACAATTTTAATAAATCAAAAGAACAAAATTATTTGAAAACGATCATTTATTTTGCTATTTTGAACCAAAAAGCATAAACTTACCTTTAGTAAGATTTTATTTTATAAACAAGGAATGAGCTAGTTATGAAACTAATTATCAGAGAACGATCTATTCATACAATCCCAACTTTAGAAATTGTAGCAGAAACACTGTCTAATCAACCTTTACCATTAATTATCTACTACCACGGTTGGCGTAATAATAAAGAATTGATGTTAACTCAAGCGAGGCGGCTTGCTAACAAAGGCTTTCGAGTCATTTTACCAGATTCAATGAATCATGGTGAACGAAAAACAGTCGAGATTTCATCAATTCCGGGTGTCACCTTCTGGTCAAGTATCCAGTATAATATCATTGAATTTGATCTGATTGTCAACTATTTTGATGAGCGAGATTGGATTTTAGATAAACGAATTGGTGTTGGTGGCTATTCAATGGGAGGTATCACGACTGCCGCTCTTTTGAGTCATCACCCAGAAATTAGAGTTGTTACGAGTATCATGGGAACCCCTAAGCCTTTCGATTATTTACGATTAATTCAAACAAAAGTTCGGCAAAATAATCTATTTTTGCCAAGTGATTTAGGCTTAATTTTAAGCTGGATTCCTCAATTTGATTTATCCTTGCAACCAGAAAAAATGGCCAATCGGCCTATTCTTTTTTGGCATGGGACTGAAGATGAAAAAATCCCGTTTAACCAAGCATACGATTTTTATCTTGATAATAAGAATCAAGCATACAGTCAAAATACGACTTTCTTAACTGGAAAAGGTGAAGGCCATCTAGTGACTATAGAGTTAATGGACACAATTGCTGATTATTTTGCCACTCATTTATAAAGCAAAAACCTTGCTACAAGAACTAGTCCGTAGCAAGGTTTTAATATTATTCTAGTTACTCTTCATTAACTCGCTAACATATGTAACTGTTTCAGGTTGAGTTTCCTTAATTTTTTGAATTGCTTCAGCGAATTGTGGCAAGAAAGCTTCATGAGCAAGTAATAATTCATCAAGTAACATTTTCGCCATTTTCCCACCAGGAACCAATGGATTAATAGTGAATGCATGTAAAGCCGCACCGTAATCACCAGTAATCGCTGCGCGAATAGTCGTTTCTTCCATCCCCTTCATTCCCTGAATTAAACCACGAGCAGCTGGTGGAAACATTCCCCAGTTATACGGTTCTGGACCATGACTCGTCACCGGACCTGAAACTTCAACCACACAATCATAAGGCAAATCAACAATCGTACCATTATTTTCAGTAGACACGACCATATCGGTACGCTTATCATTTTGAATAGAAGCAATCAACTCACATGCTGCATCGCTATAGTGGGTTCCTCCACGTTGTTCTAATTCCTTTGGCTTATAGTCTAATTTAGGATCCTTATATAGCTCAAACAAACGAGCTTCTGTTGCCTTAACCACTTGAGCACGTGTTTCCCCTTTTTTAAACTCTTCCACAGAATGAGCTAACATTTCATCTTCAATATAATAATAGCGATGATAACCACAAGGCAACATCCCTAAATCTTTAATTTGTTCATAATGGAATGGTGCTGAATGAATATTCTTCAAATGACTGTCAGCCTCTTCCTGTGGCCCATAAATTAGATCAATTAGCTCATCTGTCCGTTCATTTCCTTCTTTATCCCAAACTCGATGCCAATGAAAATGATTAATACCAGCGTATTTAATAAATAATTCTTCTTCCGGTACACCTAATTTCTCAGCGGCTTGTTTTGAGTGACCAATTGGCACATTACATAAACCTGCTGTTTTTTTCCAACCGCCATGTTTAATCGCAGCTTCTGTCACCATTCCCGCTGGATTGGTAAAATTGACTAACCAAGCATTCGGACAAAGCTCTTCCATATCCTTAATGATATCCAAAATAACCGGAATTGTACGAAATGCTTTAAACATCCCACCAGCTCCATTTGTTTCTTGACCAAGTACCCCATGTGAAAGTGGCACTCGTTCATCTTTAATACGAGCATCCAATAATCCCACACGGAACTGAGTAGAAACATAGTCTGCATCTTTTAGAGCAGCTCGTCGATCCAAGGTCAAATGAACCTCCCAATCAAGACCAGCGGCAGCAACCATTCGTTTCGCCATTGCTCCCACTATCTCAAGCTTTTCTTTCCCAGCTTCAATATCGACTAGCCAAATTTCTTTGATTGGCAATTGATCTTGACGCTTAATGTACCCTTCGATTAGTTCTGGCGTGTAACTTGATCCGCCACCAATTGTAACGATTTTCAATGCTTTTCTAGACATAATAACCCTCCATTTGAATATAATTACTACTCTATTATAGCGAGTAGATTAGTACCGCTAAGTTAGTTGAAATAATTATCACTTTTCATGTAAGCCTTTCAACACCTATAGAATACCACATAAAAAAAATAGCTTAAATGCTTAAAGCACCGTTTGAAGGGATAAAAAATGTGTTTTTCAGAAAAAAACACCAACCAATCCCAATTAAATTGAGATAAGTTGGTGTCAAACGCTTATAGATTTTGTGTTTGTAACGCTCTTAGTCCGATAAACGCAAAGATAACCATTGAAATAACAGATGTAACGCCTTGAACCATTGTCAGGCTTTCTGTTGAAATATCTGGTGTAAAGCCAAATACATTAAAAAAATTGCTGACAAAACTATTTATCATAGCAAATCCGACGGATAATAAAATCGCCGTATTCCTTCCCTTCATTAGAATAGTCGCCGCTGTAATCATGACAACACTATTTAAAACTGAGACAAGACCACTTAAAATAATTCCGATCGCATTAAAATCAAAATTCAACCACTTGATTAATTGAAGGAAAGTGTCAAAAAAATCATTAATTTGACCACCGACGGTCATTTGAATCATGACTACGACAAACGGCCCTACCATCACTACAAGAAAAACAGCAATTGTTAATAAAATAACTGCCCCGATTTTGGCAAAAAACAACTTCGACCGATTAACTCCCGAAGCAATCATCATTGCCATCACATTATTTTTATAATCAATTGATAAAACATGAAAAGGAAATAAAAATAAGAAGATTCCATTTGAAAAAATCAACAATACTAAAATAACCGTCATAACGGATGAAAACCGCATCAGTAAACTCTCACTGCCCAAGTACTCTGTCGTGGTCAATAAGATTGAATAAAATAACGTTGTTAAGGTATTTAAAGCCGCTAAAATCACCACAGCTAATAAATATTTTTTTTCTCGTACGAACTTATATAGCTCCATCTTAAAAATTAATCCACCTGTCATCGACTCACCCCTCTTATTTTAATTTATCTGCTAAAACTGGTACTTTACTCATTTCAGTAATCATAATTTCTTCACTGTACAATTGATGATAGACATCATCCCACTTATTATCCGCTGTATCAACTTTAATAATTCCTTCTGGATTCATTTGAAACGGAACATTTAACTCTTTCAGAATCGCCGCAAACATTGAATTATTACTAGTGGTTATGACGCGAATTGCAGTTTTTCGTTCACGTATAAGATCTATTTTCTCAATAATGCGTCCTTTGTCAATTACAATTACCTCATCACAAAGAGTCTCCAAATCGTTTTGAACATGGCTAGAAATTAATAACGTTTGTCCTTGCTTAGTCAATTTTTTTAAATACGTTTTAAACCAAGCAACAGTTTTTACATCTAATCCTCGAAAAGGTTCATCTAATATCAAGATTTTAGGGTTGTGAAGCAACGCAATTAATAAAATAAGTTTCTTTTGCATACCATAAGAATAACGTGAAACTTTTTCATCCAAGGCTTCCAATAAATCAAGTTCCATCGCTAATTTTCTAGCTTCCTCAGTACTACTTTCGCCACGTAGTCCTGAAAAGTACTCAATATTAAACCACCCAGTATGATCCTGATAAACTGACATTCCATCCAGAACAATGCCGACATTTAGTAAAACCTTGTTGTCTTCTTTCACATTTGCCTCACCAATAAAAATATCACCAGAATAAGTTGCGATAATGTTTGTTAAGCATTTAAATAAGGTCGTTTTTCCCGCCCCATTGTGTCCAACTAACCCATAAGTCTTCCCTTGTTCCAAGCGTAAATGATCAATACTTAAGACTTCTTTAACACCGTAGCGCATTTGCAAGTCTTCAACTCTTATTTCCATAAACTCACCTTCCTTTGTACCAACTATAGAAAAACTAACTTAAACTATTTACTAACACTTTCATTTTTTCAAATTTAAGTGCTCCATCACTTTCCTACCTCTAATAATTTTTCATAAATTTGAGAAATATCTGTCGGCGTTCCACGAAGTTCATAATCAGCCAATAAAGGACAATTAAATTTCTCAGCGTATTGTTTAGCAGTCAAACAATACTGCCAATTAAAATTTTTATTACCACTACCAACTACTCCAAGACAATGCTGTTGATTATGATGGTACTCAATGTATTCTCCTAAAGTATTTGTCATAATCTCTGTTGTACCGTTATCCATCCCATTTCCCCCATCTAAATAGGTCGGAACAAACGCCACAAAAGGCTCTGTTTCATCTTCAAAATGACTTTGATCAGTAATTTCTTTTAATTGAATTAACGGCTTGTTTTCATCCTTTGAATGCTGCTCATCTCCGTAGGCTTGTAATTTTTTCACAAAAGCCCGTGTATTTCCTGACACTGAAAAAAATAGAACTTTAATTACCATGATTTCCCTCCTACTTCCCTTTGTCTATTTCTATTATACCTTTTCTGTAGAAAAAATGGATATTTGATTTCCATTTTTTCAGGAAATTCAAATACCCTTTATCGGCTAACCTATTTTCAGTTCATCTCGTTGACGAAAATAACTAATGATTAATCTTAAAACAATAATGATAACCAATAATATCATGAAAAATGGCAGTGTTTCGGCTGTTAAAAAGTCAATAAATAACAGTGAGTGAAACAGCATAGCTGCCGCGTAAACACCGACAGAAGTACTAATAATTAAGAATAGACGCAATGGATTAAGTGGTAAACACGCTCTGATAACAGCTAATAAACTAACAGCTATTAACAAATAATACATCAAAGTTGTTGTTTCAACATCTGACCATCCTCTATTCGCACCAATCAAGTAAACTACAACGATTGTCATCAAAACAAGTAAAGCATTGGGCAAAGCATTTCTTAAAACTGTAGGTAAAAATTTGCCATTTATCTTTCGCCTGTCTCCTTCAAAAGATAAGAAAAAGGCAGGGTATCCTTCAATTGCCAAATCAATCAATGTGATTTGAATCGGCACAAAAGGAAAAGCAATAGCCGTTATTGCGCAAATAATTGATAGAAAAAATGAATAGATAGTTTTAATAAAGAAAACACTAGCAACCTTCGTAACATTATTGACAACCCGACGTCCTTCAAACAATACATCAGGAAGAGTTGTAAAATCAGAATCTAATAAAACTAAGTTGGCAATTTGGCGGGTTGCGCTATCTCCTTCAGCCATTGCAATACTGCAATCAGCCTCTCTTAAGGCAAGTACATCATTAACTCCATCTCCAGTCATAGCCACAACATGATCTTGTTTTTTTAGCTCATTAACTAACAATCGTTTTTGTTGCGGAGATACTCGACCAAATACTGTATACTCATTCACAGCTCGCCTTACTTTCTCCTCTGTCTCAAATGATGATAAATCTACATATGATTGATAATTAGGCAAGCCCGCTCGGCGAGCGACATTAGAAACAGTAACCGGGTTATCTCCAGAGATAACTTTTAGCTGAACACCTTCCGCATGCAGATACGCTAATGTTTCATCTGCATTTTGACGAATTGGATCATCTATTTCAAAGATGGCTAAAGCTTGGAGCTGAGGCAATACCATTTCTACGACTGGCTTTACACTAAAGGCCAACATTAGGACACGAAAGCCCTCTTTTTGTGCTTTAAAAACTGATGACGGCAACATCTCTTCCTTTACTAACCGTTCTGGTGCGCCTAGTACAATAGTTCCAAACCCAGCAAAATTAACAGCTCCCCATTTACGCTCCGATGAAAATGCAATAACGTCTTCTGGAATATACTGATCATTTTCTTGATAATAATCGCGAATAGCTTGCATGGTAATGTTATTATCAGTAGATGCTCTCAAGTAACTACCAACAATTGCTTCAATACTTTCATTATAGGTGGAGTCAAGGACTTCAACCTGTTGAATTTTCATTTTTCCTTCTGTAATTGTCCCTGTTTTATCTAGGCACAAGGTATCAACATGGGCCAGTGTTTCAACGGAATACATATCTTGTACTAAAATTCGTTTATTAGCTAATTTTGTCACTGCTGTAGCTAAAGCGATGCTGATTAATAGTACTAGCCCTTTTGGTAGCATCCCTAAAAGCGCCGCTGCCGCTGCAACAACCGCCACTTTTGGCTCACTGTGGCGCAAAAATAACCCTTCTAACAATAATATTATCCCTAAAGGAACAATAATAAAACTGGTAAACTTAGAAACCTTTCGAATCGAATTAATGAGTTCAGATTGAATTGGCTTGTGAATCTTTGCCTCATTTGCAATCTTAGTTGCATAATTATCTTTTCCTATTCGATTTACCTTTGCCAGACATTGACCGCTAACCAAAAAACTACCTGACAGTAATTCATCAGTTATTCTTTTGTCGATTAAATCCGATTCTCCTGTTAAAAGTGACTCATTAACTTCCGCTTGTCCAGCCACAAGAATCATATCTGATTGTATCTGCTCACCTGCAGTCAAACAAACTAAGTCATCAATTACTAAATCAGTGGCATCAATTACGTGTTCTTTTCCTGAACGAAAAACCGTTGCCTGTTCTTTCGATACCAGTGACAACTTAGCAACCATGTTACGCGCATGTATCTCCTGATAGATGCCAATACTAATATTAACAGCGATAATAGCTAAATATGCCATATTACTATAAGCACCAACAACTGCCAAGCATATGCCAATAATCACATTTAATAAGTTAAATAAAGTTAAAATATTATCTCTAAAAATATCTTTTGTTGTTTTTGCAACTGTTTCTTCATAGTTATTTTGTTGTCCATCCAAGCGACGTTGTTCAACCTCCGCTAACGTCAGCCCCTGCTCTGTTTTTAAGTAACTCTTCATGTCAGTCTCCTTTTCCTACTCGATTATGTCAGTATCTAGAATGGTAACCTGTCAATTTTCTTCATAATCGACATATTCCATTTCACAATATCAGCATAGAAAAAGTTCCCACCATTTTCATATAAATACCCACGATTTCGAATAAACGCCTGCGGATTCATGTATCGGTACTGCTTTCCTGTGTTATTACCAAGCATTGGGGCAAGGATATCTCTAGAATAAATTTCCGCTAACTCAATTGTATTCTTATTACCATTTTTTCCAACATAACTGATATAATTACTACCGAAATTATAAGCCTGAACAGCTGTCCAAACATCGGTTCCTTGACTATCACTTTCTGTAATTACTTCTGCTAAATGTTCCACACCAGAATGAATACTCTCTTCCGAAGTTGTAATTTGATTTGTTGTGCCATACTTACTTTCACTACTTTGCATTAAATCGATATGATTGCCTTTAGTTTCAGTCAAAATAATCGCCATTATAATATCCTCATATTGACCAATTCCATATTCTTTAGCAGTTTGACTAACAATATCTCGCCACTTATTGACCTCAGTGACTTGTCTTTTGATGTTGTAAACATATCTAATTCCAATAATCAATACAATTAAAAGAAAAAGCACGACCAACTTACCAAAGATACTCTTTCTTTTTTTTCTCATGAAATTTTCAAACCTTTCATTCTCACTTAAAACCTGAGACTAGCTAAAATTCTCAGTTCGAATTATCATCATACTACTAATAGAATCAAATTCCTAGCGTGAGAGAGGTTCTTAAAAAATAATTAATAGACTTAAGGATTGTGATTTAATAGAAAAAAACTATCCGTTTCATGTTACTAAAAAGAGCGACCGAGTTTACCTTACTTCTCCACATCCACTGATTGAGCCAAAAAGTCAGTCATCACAGTGACTATTTCATTAGACTGAGTATGATGCAGATAATGTGAGCCTTCAAGTAATACTAACTTTCCTTGATCGACACTATCTGCTTGCTCTTGGTGAAGTGGAGTCCAGTTTTTCACCTCCGAATTTTTATCAGCAAATAATAACACAGGTAATGTCTTTGGAAAACTAAGCATTTTAGCATCTTCAAAGCTCTGGCTTAAAGAAGTCGCTTCTTTTGCCAACGTTTTATTTCCTGTTATTCTCATTGAGATCATGTGAAATTGTTGATCACGGTAACTATCATACTGATTGTTAGATGACTCCCTAGGCATCACTTTTAAAGCTGCTCTGATTATGCCAGCATTAGCAAAAAAATCAAAAGGAGCTGAGTTATAACCAGGCCACGGTTGTTTAGGAACACTACTATCAATTCCAACAAATGCTGTAGCTTCCCCTGGGTATTTATTAACATAAGCCAAACTATATAACCCCGAAATCGAATGCCCCATCAAAATATATGACTTCACCTTTAATTTAGTAAGTACTTCATGGATTTCTTCAGCCATATTTTCCAAATTACGCTCTCGCTTTGTCTCACCACTTAAACCATATCCAAAGGGTTCAATTGTCACCACTTTATAAGTATTTTTTAAATGATCAATCAAAGGAGCGAAATCCAACCATGGACTGGCGGTTCCAAAACCTGTCAATAAAACCACTGTCTCAGGACCTTTACCTTCAATAACTACATTCATCGTACTATCAAATATAGTCATTTTTTGACCATAATCATCAATCTTCCCTGCTTCACTTGCCAAACTTAAGCGATGAATCGCATAAATACCTATAAAAAGCAAAATAATAATGATCATACAACCTATCAGCCCTTTCACAAAAATGGCCCTCACTTTGTTTAGTAATCTTGATTTTCTTTTCATTACCTCTCCCCTTTTCATTATTACTTGGTGTTTAGCTCTATTCTTATATACTGCTATACAAGCTAGATAACTACATTTTTCTTCAACAAATAATAAATTTTCCGCCCAAAACATTCAATCGGTATGTTTTAAGTTACATGTTATTATTTAAATTGTCAATTACTTTTACTTAGATTATTAGGTAGCGTAGAAAAAAACGCTAGAAGTGGTCATTGAATTAACCCTTTGGTTGAGACAAAAATAAAGCACCCCTGTTGAACTCATGTAAAAAATGAAGAAAATGGAGGTGTTTTTTATGATTAACCAAGTTTTATACGTATTGGCAGTTAAAGAAGAAGACATATAAATGAAGTTAGAAGGAAAAACTACTAGAAATGAAAACGTGGTGGCAGCGATGGTACAGAAAAGGAGAATCTTATCAATTCTCACAAGGCATAGATATGGTAAAGGAAAGCTTTCAATTACTTGGTTATGTGATTATTTAGTATTCCTAGAAACACGTATTATCGTTGGGTTAAGAGAAGTGACAAAAACATTATCAGAAGTATATCCTGTATAGTGACACCCATTGATAACGCTCCAATAAAATCATTTCACTCCACTCTAAAGTCTGAAGTGTTCTCAATACAGCCAGAGCTTAAACACTCTACTACTAGTGTAATCAATTATTATAATGAAAAAAGAATTCAACAAAAATACGGTTACTTATCTCCGATAAATTATCGAAAACACGCAACCGCATAGGTACTTTTATTCCCGTCTCATTTTACGAGTTCAGTTCAATACAATCTACTAACCGTTTTTTAACTATTCTGTACTAGCTAACTATATTTTTGTTTAAAAAAATAATACGACAATAAATAAGAGAAAAAGACAATAATAAGTGTAACAACAATCACTAATCCAATAAATTGGCTTGCCGTAACCATCGCTAACTTGGGTAAAATTTCAAATCCCACTTTTTTGGCCACATAATTAATTCCTAAACCACTAACAGTAATCACCATAATTGTCCCCATAACTGTAAATCTGGCCTTCTCTACTGGATACTTAAATAATATAGGTAATGAAATGGTTGTAAGAGCATAGCTACCAAATAATGAAACAACCACACTAAGAAGCACCAATTCCCCATCAAAGGAGGAATAAACAAGCATTTTAGCAATTAACAACAGCACGACTATCAACGTACCAATCAAGCTAAGTATCCCTCCTAGGACATACTTACTATTCACATAAATTCTTTTACTAATTGGCATCGTTAAAGCATAAGTTTCCCAATGACTAAACTCATCATAACTGAATGATGACATGACATTCATACTTAATACAAAAGCAATAGCAAGCATCATCCCATTTGATTCGTCAAACCAACCGGATAAGCTAAAAATCACTATTATTGCAAACATGTTTTTAACCATCCGCTTTAATATAATTAAATCCTTCACTAAAAGTCCTGTCATCTTGCCTCACCTTTCTTCATCATTAATAGAGCTTCTTCAATTGTCGCTTTTTCCACAACTATATCTGGGTATTCT
Organism: Vagococcus sp. WN80Y; assembly: GCF_059621045.1. Lineage (NCBI taxonomy): Bacteria > Bacillati > Bacillota > Bacilli > Lactobacillales > Enterococcaceae > Vagococcus > Vagococcus sp. WN80Y. Next base: position 20,354 of record NZ_JCAQHY010000159.1, on the reverse strand, counting down.
TTTGTAAACCACATGCGATTATTAATTAAAAATTTAGTGGATACGGATGTCCGTACACAATATAAATATGACATCTCTCCCATATCTATCACTTGTCTTTCGGTAAGTTGAGCAACCCCATAATTATCTTGAAAATCAGCCTGATCCGTCTTCAAGACTACCTCTCCCTTATTAAGGAAAATAACTGAATCAGCAATTTTTTCTACATCAGATGTAATGTGTGATGAAAATAAAATTGACTTGTCATCATCGATAAAATCATAAAAAATATCAAGAATCTCATCGCGAGAAATCGGATCCAATCCAGTGGTAGGCTCATCTAAAATCAGTAACTGAGGGTGATGTGCGAGAGCCGAAAATATCTTAACTTTGGCCTTCATCCCTTTAGACAATTCCTTAATTTGTTTCTTTGACGAGATTGAATGCTCCCTGAGTAACCGATCAAAATAACTTTGATCCCAGTTATCAAAACTATTTTCCAATACACTTGATACTTCTGTCATTGTAAAATCATCATAGAAAAAAGCATCATCTAAAACAATTCCTGATAAACGTTTTATTGAGATTTCTTCCGCTTTATTATCTAAGTCATAGACATTGATTGAACCAGTATGGGGAATTAAATTTAATATAGCTTTGATCGTCGTCGTTTTCCCCGCACCATTTTCTCCTACAAAACCAACAATCGATCCCGCAGGAACAGAAAAATCAATCTGTTTCAAACAAAAATCTGGGTATTTTACTGTTAAATTTTTCACATCAATTGCATTACTCATACCACTTACATCCTTTCGATATATTCAAAATAATAGTGATAACCTTCTAGTTTTCATAGCACTCTTTCAATACTATCATCAAGCTCTCCAAAGAAATATCAGCAATTTTTGCTTGATCACTAACCAACTTTAATTGTTTTCGAAGCGCTTTAATCATTTCTTCTTGAACAAATATTTTATCTATTTCCGCTACATAAGTTCCTTTTCCCTTAATACTGTGAGCAAACCTATCTTGAATCAACATTTCATACGACTTTTTTATCGTAATAACACTTACTTTCAATTCTTTAGCTAGACCTCTTATAGAGGGGAGTTCTTCACCATTTTTAAGTGTATGATCTATTATCTGACTTTTTATTTGATCATATACCTGCTCATAAATGGGCTGTTCTGAGTGCGCACTCAAAATTATTTCCATTTCCTCACTCCTAACATCTGTATATATACAGTATATACAGTTAATTTTTTTCTGTCAATAAAAATTTATAATCTAAACCAGATCCCTTTATCCATAAGCGATCTCTCATAATTTTTATTGACATTCCTAACTCTAAATGATACTTTTAATTAGTTGTGTATTAACTATTTTTAAAGGAGATTTTATATTGGAAAAAAAAGAAATTACAGTGAAACATCAATTGATTGATCCCTCAGCAATTGGATTATTTGGGCTAGCAATGGTAACTTTAGTGGCCTCATCACAAAAATTAGGCTGGACTGAAGGTGTAGGAGGCGTAATCCCATGGGCGCTTTTCCTAGGTGGAGCAGCACAATTAGTTGCTGGAGCTTACGATGCCAAATGCAATAATGTCTTTGGTGCAACAGCATTTTTCGGTTTTGGTTTTTTCTGGTTAGGCGTGGCATCCTCATGGATGATTCAAAATGGATTGTTAGGTGAGCAATTAGCTTCTAGTTATGATCCCAAACAGTTAGGCTTTGCTTTTATTGGTTATTTGATTTTTTCTATCTTTATGACCATTGGCGCTGCTGAAACACATAAAGTGCTGTTCACAATCTTTGTTTTAATCGATTTTCTTTTTATTGGCTTGGCTTTATCAACTCTGGGAATTGCAGTAGACTTTTTCCATATGTTAGCGGCCATTGCAGAATTCTTAATTGCTATTATGTCATTTTATGGGAGTGCAGCCGCAGTTTTAAATAAGCATTTTGGCTATATCTTCTTACCAGTTGGCAAACCACTTGGAATTTTTAAAAAGTAAGAAAAAAGACAACCGTTTTTCTTAGGGAAAACGGCTGTCTTTTCTTATTCTGATAAGGCCTCTAATTGCGCACCCGTTAGACGGTAAACAGTCCAATCCACCATTGATCTTGCACCTAAAGAACGATAAAAAGAAATACTTGGATGATTCTCATCAAGACACCACCACTCTAATCGTCCACAACCTCTTTCTATAGCCAATCTCGCTAACTCTTTCATAAATCTTGTGCCTAGTCCTCGACCTCGAAAGCTTGGCCTCACGTAAAGATCCTCTAAATAATTACCTGAGCGACCAAGAAACGTTGAAAAATTATGAAAAAACAGCGCAAACCCAATTACCTCATCAGCTACCTCACCAAAAATAACCTCTGCTGTCTCCTTCTCAAACAACCATTCATCTAGTACCTCCTCAGTTGCTACAACTTCATGGAGTAATCCTTCGTAATCTGCTAACTCTTTAATAAAGTCTAAAATCAGCGGTAATTCGTGACATTCGGCTTTTCTAAATTCAATTGTCATGTTATTAAAAACTCCTTTCAAAAATAAAAATGATGGAACAAAAGTAATCTACTCTCGTTCCACCTAATTTTGAGCTCAATTAAAAATCCATCAAAGCCAGTATGTCATACCCTTTAATCTTATCACGACCATGTAAATCAATTAATTCAACTAAGAATGCACAACCAACAACAATCCCACCAAGCTTTTCAATTAATTGTATCGTCGCTTCAATTGTCCCACCAGTTGCTAATAGATCATCACAAATCATAACCCGTTGGCCAGGCTTAATCGCATCTTTATGAAGAGTTAAAGTTGCCTCACCATACTCTAATCCATAGTCTACTTCAATTGTCTCACGAGGTAGTTTTCCCTTTTTCCGAGCAGGTGCAAAACCAATCCCCAATTCATACGCAACTGGACAACCAATAATAAACCCTCGAGCCTCTGGTCCAACAATCATATCTACATGTTTTTCTTTAGCATAATCAACGATTTGCTTTGTTGCTTCACGATAAGCAGCACCATCGCCCATTAATGGAGAGATGTCTCTAAAAATAACACCTTTAGCTGGATAATCTGGAATACTTGCAATATAGTCTTTTAAATTCACTGTTCTTCCTCCTGTAGCAACAGCCAGTCACGTAACTCACTCGCATTACTATATAATAAAAATTTTTCAGCTTCAATTTTCAATTCCCGTTCTTGATAGCTTTTACTTTCACTTAAAGCACGACTCATCGGCTCTTGAACCTTATTCATCACGCCACTTTCTATTGTAACAAATTCTAAGTCAAAAAACACTTGAATCATAAAAATTAGCACACTTTCATCAATTCTCAAATAGCGTGCAATTTCCTTCGTCTTGTAACGAACATCAACCTTTTGGTGTTGATCAATAAATTTAAACAATTTACCAAATTGTTCACGACTTGGCATTCCATTTAAATAGCATTGCTCAGAAGATTCGGCATAAAAATAGACCCGAGATACCCCAAGCTGTTGGACAGCACTCTTAACATCCTCGATCCTAAGCCCACAATCAACAATAACTGCTTCTTGCCAGCATTGCGCCTCCTCCGCACTTACCTTTCCTTCTTCAATCAACAATACAGAATGAGAAGTCTCCTTACTCAACCTTTGAAAAGTTTTATTATTAAAGGTTAGTAAAACCGTTGATTTTACGGAATAATCATTTGCAGTAAATGACTTACCTCTTAAATCGAATAACTGAAAATCTGTCACTCGGTAATCTTTAACAAAAACTTGTGGTTTTCGATTCCCGTTCCATTCATTAATTGATAACTGTCCCACAAGTTGTAAATCTTCAGCAGTCGCCATTTCTTCTATGTCCTTACCAAAATCAAATCCAATACAATCGAGTAAATCTTTCTCTTGCTTCAATTGAAATTTTAGATGATTTTGTCCAGCACCAATTTGTTTTAAATTGACCGCTTGCACATCTTCAAACATAAAATGCGGAGAGGGATTGTCTGTACCAAAAGGAGCTAATAAATTCAATTGTTGGATAAATTCAACTGTGCCTTTTGCAATCGGTAAAACGGACTCTACTTGTAATTCAGGTCCTGCTGAAAAATCAATATTAGCCTGGGCTACAAACTGATCCAAAGCAACCTGTAAATCACTCAAACGATCCATCGGAAGTGACATTCCTGCGGCCATATGATGTCCACCAAACTTAATAAACAAATCCGCTGACAAGCTCATTGCATCAAATAAATTAACTTGATCGACACTGCGACCTGATCCTTTGGCAACCTGCGTCTCCTCATCAATCCCCAAAACTAGGGCAGGACGTCCAGTCTCCTGAACAATCCGACTGGCAACAATTCCCAAAACCCCTTCATGCCATCCAGATTTTGCCAAAACATAAATATCATGACTTGGCATTTTTTTAACCATTGCCAAGGCGTCTTCAGTAATTTCCTTAACAATTGTTTGCCGTTCACTATTTTTAATTTGAATAAAATCAGCCAACTTAACTGCTTCCACTTCATCAAAAGTGCTTAAAAGAGTAACCCCTGGCGAAGCATCACCTAATCGCCCAATGGCATTTAATCGAGGTCCAATACCAAATCCTATATTCTCTTCTGTAATCGTCTCTTGAACTAAATCAGCCTTTTGACACAAGGCCTGAATACCTACCCGATCACTTTGCTTAAAAATATCTAAGCCCAGTTTAACTAATGCTCGATTTTCACCCGTCACGGAGACTAGATCAGCAATAGTACCGATTGCAACTAAATCAAGCATTTCGACTGGAGCATCATCGAGTAACGCTGTCGCCACTTTGAAAGCAACACCTACCCCAGCCAAATCTGCAAAGGGATATTTTCCATCTGGATGACGGGGGTGAATAATAGCATAGGCTTCTGGTAATTCTTCTGGTAGTTCATGATGATCTGTCACGATGACATCCACACCAAGAGAAGTCGCATACTCAATTGCATCATGCCCCGCCACGCCATTATCCACAGTGATAATTAACTGAATCCCAAATTCTTGAATTAACCGCTCATAAGCCGCCTTATTTGGACCATAACCATCCTTAAATCGATCTGGTAAATAAAAGAAAGCCTCACCACCAAGTAGCTCAATCGCCTCCTTCATTACAGTTGTACTTGTTATGCCATCAGCATCATAATCACCGTAAATTAAGATTGGTTGACCTTCACTCACTGCAAGTTGAATCCGTTCCACAGCTCGACGCATCTCATGCATTAAAAATGGATCATGAAGCTGATTAAGGCTTGGAGAAAAGAATGCCTCTAATTGCTCCTCAGTCCGAATCTCTCTATGCCATAACATATTAGCGAAAAAATTGGGTAGCTGATGCTCTTCTAGCCAAGGAATCAACCCCTCCGCATCAGGATTATCTTGATGTATTTTCCATGAAAAATTAGCTTGTTTCAATCTATCCACTCCTTTACTTACGCATATCAACTTTTTATTAAAAATAAGCTTAGCTCCGAGCGCTTATTTAACTGCTATTATTCTTTTTTCGCAAACAAAGAGCAGCCACTCAAAGTTCAGTGACTTTCTTTAGGGTTTCTACTTACTAAAAAGGAACTCTCAACAGATTTATTATACCAAAAAATTAACGTCAACGCTCGAATAAATCAGAAAATAAAATAACCCACCCCTAATTGATATCATTAATTACTCAACTAAAGTATGGATTATTTTCTTTAGGTCTCTTCTTCTGTTTCTTCTAGAGCTGATGTCTCAAGAAACACTTCACCAGATAGCTCTCTAAATTGTTGTTCAAGTTCATCAATTCGTAATTGCTTACCAGAAATTACTTGCTCCATCTCAACTCGCTCGGCAGCAACTGCTTGTTCAACCCGCTCATCAATTTCATCTTGATAAGTGGCAATTGTTGCCTTCATCTCTTTGATGTCTTTGCGCTGTTTCCAAAAACTAGAAAACCAAGTAATAAAAACAATTAACGCTCCAATGACTGTTGAACCTAATATAATGAAAATTAAAGGAGATTGAACAGTGACAAAACCAAAATTCACTGAAACTTTATCTGTATTAATGACTGAAAAAATTGCAACAATGAAAACGAGGATAAACCCTATAATAAGTTTACTTTGATTTTTCATAACTACTCCTTTTCTTACTTCGTATTAAACATATTACCAGCCAAATAATCGCCCAATCGTGGAAATAACATGTATGCTTTACTCGCTACTTCCAAAATTCCAGGTGCATTTATTTCTCGTCGGGAGGTATTAAAACTATTAACAATCCTTTCAGCTAAAGGTTGTGGTTGCAAAACAAGCCAATTCACATTTGACAAATACTCACCAGATTCATCTGCAATATCAAAAAATTCCGTTGCAATTGGACCTGGATTCACTGTAGTAACTTTAACTCCAAATGGTTTCAGTTCAAGTCTCAAAGCGTTCGAAAACCCTAAAACAGCAAATTTAGTAGCTGAATAAACCGTTGACTTAACAGTTGCCATCTTAGCAGCTTGGGAGGCAATATTAATAATGTGGCCTGTCTGACGCTCAGCCATATCAATTGCAATTTTTTGTGTTAAATACATCAAACCTAAAACATTTACGCGAAACATTTCTTCAGCAATAGATAAATCAAAATCAGTAAAACTCCGGAATAAGCCAAACCCTGCACAATTGACTAACACATCTACTGAACCGACCGTCTCAGAAATTTTTAAATAAACCTCCTCAACATTTTCTGGATTTCCAATATCTAATTGAAAAGAATGGGCTTCATAATTCGATAAATCACTGCATACCTCACGGACTTTACCAATTAAATTAATCCGACGAGCACACACAACCACTATTGCATTCCGTTTTGCCGCTTCATAAGCAATCTGTTCTCCCAATCCAGCTGAGCCACCAGTGATCACTACTACTTTTCCAGTCAGGTCTACTTTCGGTAAAAACATTTTTATTACCCCTTTCGTTGAAGGTTATCCATAATCTCAGTTATCAAATAATCTTCGTTGTTCAGTCTATTTCATCCTTACCCAAAAAAGGCACATCAATACAATCAAAATCTCTTACAAGACGCGTATTAGGAAAGACAGCCTGAGCCTCACGCTCTAAATTTTTAGCCTCATTTCCAATATAACGGGCACTTATGTGGGTTAATAGCAACTGTCGAGCACCGGCCTCCATAGCAACCTCCGCAGCCTGCCTAGTAGTTGAATGAAAATAAGCTCTAGCTAACTTGCTTTCGTCTTGATTAAAGGTACTCTCATGGACAAGAACATCTGCTCCTTCACCCAGAATCACACTATTAGGATGCTTACGAGTATCTCCCAAAATCGTTACTGTTCGCCCTTTTTGAGCATGACCAATAAAATCACGACCATCAATAACGCGACCATCTGGCAGTTCCACTATCTCCCCTCTTTTTAACCGACCATACAAAGGCCCCGCTGGAATTTGCGCTGCCTTTAATTTTTCAACTTGCAATTCTCCTTCATGTGCTGCCTCTTCAACACGATAACCATAACATTCAATACGATGATCCAGAGGTAGGCAGGTAACCGTAAATTGATGATCTTTAAAAATCACTCCAGTCTCATCAATCTCATTATAAATAATTGGGTATTTCACATGAGAATCAGATAATTGAAGACTTGTTTCAACAAATCGCTTAATTCCCTTAGGTCCAATAATCGTAAGAGGTGATTCCCCTCCTTGAAAAGATCGACTACTTAGAAAGCCAGGTAATCCAAAAATGTGATCGCCATGAAGATGTGTAATAAATATTTTTTCCACTTTCCGTGGTCGAATTGATGTTCTTAAAATCTGTTGTTGAGTCCCTTCACCACAATCAAATAGCCAAATTGCATTTCGCTCATCTAATAGTTTTAACGCAATACTCGTGACATTTCGTTGCTTGGCTGGCACACCAGCGCCAGTCCCTAAAAATTGTAAGTCCATATCTACCCTTGCTTTCTATAATGAATTTCTCACTAATTGTATGAGAAATTCTCCCGACACGCAACCTTTTTTAATTTGATTCAGGCTGTTTCTCTGAATTTGTCGGTTCTTCATTTTTTTTTGTTTCTTCTTCTAACTTATGAGCATCTGAAATCTCTTCTTCAACGTCATCAAAATCAAGACGAGTAATCTGACCACCTAATTGATTAAAAATCAACTCATTAAGAGGTCGATTATCTTCTTCTTCAGCAATCAGCACGACCCCTGTTTCACCTTCTCCAATTTGATCAGCGACAAATTCAAAAATACTTTTAGCATCTGTAATCTCTTTAGCATCCTTGACTCCACCGATCATGCTACCCGAAAACCAACCTAACATCATTGACAACGGTCCACCAAAAAGGCCCACTAGCAGACCAATTGTACTACCTTTAGCGGTATTATTACTCCCTGTAAAATCAATGAAATCCTTAATATCAAACTTATGTGTCCCATCCTTACGATGCGTAACGACAGCCATTTGTTCACCTTTAATTGCTCGTTTCATATGCATCTTTTTGATTTCTGAAAAAACTTGATAAGATATACTCTCTAAATCAAAGGTTAAAATAATTACTTTTTTATTCATCCAAACTTCCACTCCTTTTTCGTTGTCATCTCAGCATGATTAGGGTCATTTTTCCAACCTTTACATACAACTATTGTACCAATAATTGTTAAAATACCAAAATTATAAAGGCGTAAAATGCAAAAAAATGGTAATCAACCTTCGCTGATCACCATTTCTTATTGATTCTTTTTCTATTTAGTCAACAAATTCAAAGACAAATGATTCAATCCTTACCAAATCGCCATCAACCGCGCCTCTTGCACGTAATGCTTCATCTACACCCATGCCACGTAATTGACGAGCAAAACGCATAGTACTTTCATCACGATCAAAGTTTGTCATCTTGAATAACCTTTCTAATCCAGCACCTGACAGTACCCATGTGGAGTCATCATCACGCGTAATTTCAAACTGCTTCTCATCTGGCGTAAATTCATAACGCACAGTTTCTTCTTCCAACTCCTCATCATATAAAGGAAATTCTGGCGTTGTTTCAATTAAATCAACTGCCGCACTTAACAGTGGCTCAATTCCTTTATTAGACAAACTTGAAATTGGAAATATCGGAACTTTATCGGCAAATTCATCTTCAATACCTGCGTATAATTTTTCTTTAAAGACTTCTAAGTTCTCTTCTGCATCCGGCATATCCATTTTATTAGCAACAATGATCTGTGGTCGCTCTAGGAGACGCATATTGTGAGACTCCAGTTCTTTATTGATCGCAAGATAATCATCATAAGGATCTCGGCCTTCCATGCCACTCATATCAATGACATGCAAAATAACACGTGTCCGCTCAATATGACGCAAGAATTGTGTACCTAAACCTATCCCTTGGGATGCCCCTTCAATTAAACCAGGTAAATCAGCCATTACAAAACTGCGTCCATCTGCAACTGAAACTAAACCTAAATTGGGTACAAGCGTCGTAAAATGATAAGCACCAATCTTTGGTCGAGCCTTAGAAACAATTGAAAGTAAGGTTGATTTCCCTACTGACGGAAACCCAACTAAACCAGCATCTGCTAATACTTTCAATTCTAACTCAATCACTCGTTCTTGTCCCGGCTCACCATTTTCAGCGATTTCTGGAGCAGGGTTTCGAGGAGAAGCAAATCGAATATTGCCACGCCCTCCACGACCACCTTTAGCCACAATTAATTCTTGACCATGACTAATTAAATCGCCTAGTAACGCCCCCGTCTCAGCATCCCTAACTGTTGTACCAGGAGGCACTGAGACATAAGTATCTTTCGCCCCACGACCGTGCATCCCTTTACTCATACCATTTTCCCCTGGAGTTGAACGGAAATGACGATTAAAACGAAAATCCATTAACGTACGTAAACCTTCTTCAACAACTAAAATAACATCACCACCACGACCACCATCACCACCAGCAGGTCCGCCGTCTGGTACATATTTTTCTCTTCTAAAAGCAACCATTCCGTCGCCACCTTTGCCAGCGCGAACATCAATTGTTACCTGATCTAAAAACATGGACATTTTTTGTCCTCCTAATCCTCTATCTACATTCTGATCTATACATCTACAAAATTCTCAGAGAAATTAAGTAACTTGTATATTTCGAAATCTCTTTCCATTTTACGGGTTATCAAGTCGTTTGTCCAACAAATCCTTTGGAATAAGCAAAAAAAAAACTGCAGAGTACTTAATTCCACAGTTTTTTCTCATTTTTATGATAATACAGTGACAGTAACCGTGCGACGTCCCCACTGAATTGCATCAGCTGTACTCATGTTCAAATCAATGATATTGCCTTGAATCGCGCCACCAGTATCAGCAGCAATTGCTGTTCCATAGCCTGGAACATAAACAGTGCTTCCTAGTGGTATCACACTTGGATCGACCGCAATCACACGGTCAGAAGTACTTGAAATTTGGTAACCGCTGGCAGTCATACCACCTAGACTAACACCATCATATGCTGTTGTTTCAACTGTAATCGTTTGACCTTGTGGAGTAGCTTCCGCTACAGGCTGAGTTTCTTCAAATGGAGCTGCCTCTTGAGTTGGGGCTACAGTTGGCTCAACAGCTACAACTGCTTCTTCAACAGTTGCTACTTCTGGTTGAGTTGCAATATCTTCCTGTGTTGCTGGAGTAATATTCCCGTCAGCTGACAACTTCAATTTTTGTCCAACATAAATCAAGTTGGCATTAACAATATTATTAGAATCAGCAATTGTCATGTACTGATCCGCGGCACCTAAATAGTCATAAGATAGTTGAGACAAAGTGTCTCCCTCTTTTACAGTGTAAATGCTATCTGCAAAAGCTGTACTTCCCATGCCTAATCCGATTGTAGCGACGACTAATCCAATTACTTGTTTCTTTAAGTTCATAATTAAATAACTCTCCTCATTTGGAACCTCATATTGGGTTCAAGTTTGTGTTCTTCACTTGAGAACGAGACAAATCATAACAAGGCTACATTACAAGGCAATATCAGTTCTGTTAACATCACATTAAGCTGAGTCGATTTATGTGTCGAATTATCAGATAATTTAGTAAGCCTTTTATGACAGGGTACGAACGCACGTTTTTTTTGATTTTTTTCTGAAATTTACATTCGATTTGTAATATTAAACAGTGATGTTTACAAAAAATAAGTTTTTTTACTGCTTATGTTACAATCCAACGACAAATATTATCCACTTTTATTGCTTATTTATTGAACAAATGTTGATTTAACAAGCTTTTCATTAAACAATAAAGTCAAACATTCTAAATAAATCGATCAATTTCTTCTACTTATACTAAGAAAAAAAGCTGTCTTAGCCAAACACAGCTAAAACAACTTTCTTATTAATAAGCATGGAAAATGGATACTTCTGCTTCTTCACTGAAAATAAACCAACTATTTCTCTCATAAAAGCCTAGGAAAACTTAACTATAATTTAGCTTCCTACTCTTCTTCGAAAAATAACAAAAGATCTGCTAAACTTAACTTATCTTTTTCTAATTTGCCTAAATCAACTTTAATTTCTCCTTTTTGAAGCACTATCAACCGATTGCCATAGGTTAGAGCATCCTCCATACGATGCGTAATCATCAAACATGTCAACTGGTTTTCTTGAATGCGTTGATTCGTCAATTCCATCAATGAACGAGAAGTCTTAGGATCCAAGGCAGCCGTGTGCTCATCTAATAGTAATAAATCAGGTTTTGAGATTGTCGCCATTAACAAACTAAGCGCTTGTCGTTGACCACCAGATAAATTTCCAGCCGGTGTATCTAAATGCTGTTCAAGACCGTTACCGATTAATTGACACAACTCTTTGAAATAATCTCGATTTTGAGTCAAAGGACGCTTAGTAAAACCTCTTTTTCGTCCACGATACATAGCAAGTAATAAATTCTCGGCGACCGTCATTCGTGGAGCAGTCCCCATTTGGGGATCTTGAAAAACACGTGAAATAAATGTTGCCCGTTCTTCTTCCTTCTTATTAGTAATATCTTGACCTTTTAGAAAAACCTTACCAGATGTTAATGATAAGTTACCTGCTATACTGTTAAACAAAGTTGACTTCCCTGCACCATTTCCACCAAGAACTGTTATAAAATCCCCGGCCTCAATCGTCAGATTAAGTTGATTCATAATAATCTTGGATTCATTTAAACCGTTAGAAATTGTCTTGACTCCATCTCTAATCTCTAAAATTATCTCTGACATCTATATATCCCTCTTTTCAGGTAAAAAATTTAAATTCAATTTACTTTTAATTTGGGGGATCATTAAACAAAGTGCTAATATAACCGCCGAGATAATTTTCAAATAATTCGTATTAAACCCTAGACGAATTACCACCAAAATAAGTAATTGATACAAAATACTTCCCACAACAATTGCTATTAATCGTTCGGACAATGTTAATTCACCAAAGATAACTTCACCAATAATAATCGACGCTAATCCGATAACAATTACGCCTATCCCCTTATCAACACTCGCATAGCCATCATTTTGAGCCAATAATGCCCCGGCTAAAGCAATAACACCATTTGATAAGGTTAAACCTAATATCTTCATTCGATCTGTTTTGATCCCCAAAGACCGAGCCATTATTTCATTGTCACCAGTAGCAATATAAGCTTGACCCAAATTAGTATTAAAAAACACAAGTAAGAGTACAATAATAATAATTACCGCAAGTAAGCCAATTAAAACAGTATCAAAATAATTAGGTAAATTTAAGGCCTTCAAATAGTCATGAATTTTTGATTGATTTAGTAAGGACAAATTAGGTGACTGCATCACGAATAAAATCACTGAATTTAAACCAGACATAACCAAAATACCTGATAGAATGATGGGTATTTTTCCCTTTGTATAAAGTAAACCTGTCACCAATCCTGCTAGCATGCCACTCAATACCCCTAAAATGGTTGCAATAATTGGCGATATACCATGAGTAATTGCAGTCACACAAACTGCCGCTCCTAAAGGATATGATCCTTCTGTTGTCATGTCTGGAAAATTCAAAATTCGATATGTCATAAAAATACCCAATCCTAAAATCCCCCACATTAATCCTTGACCTATAACTGATACTATCATCTGCTACTACTCCTTTTCATCCGCAATAACTGCTTTATTCAAGATATCCATTGGAATGGTAATCCCCAATTTCTCTGCTTGACCTTTATTAACTATAATATCACCAGTCGTAAAGGTATAGATTGGTGTCGTTGCAGGATCAGATTTACCTGCCAATATATCCGCTGCCATTCGACCTGTTTGTAAACCTAACTCATATTGATTGATCCCAACCGTTGCCAAGCCGCCCTGCTCAACCATCGTATCAACAGAAGGAATGATCGGTGTCCCATTTTTGTTAGCAATATCTACAACAATTTGCATAGCATTAGCAATCATGTTATCAGTCGGAACATAAATCATATCAACTTCTGACCCCATCACCTGAACCATTTGAGAAATTTCGTTACCTGATGGTACAGGATAATGTTTGACCTTTAACCCTTGTTTCTCAGCTACTTCTTGGACCGCTTTGGCTTGAAATTTAGAATTATCTTCTGCTGACGAGTATAGAATACCAACTGTTTTTGCGCCAGGCAGCAATTCACTCACTAACTCAAATTGAGCCTCGACAGGTGACCTATCACTCACTCCAGTAATATTACCACCCGGTTTTTCATTATCAGCTACCAAGTTGGCGCCTTGAGGATCAGTAATAGCTCCCAAAACAATTGGAATTTCTGTAGTCAAATTTGCTAAAGCCTGCGCGGCTGGAGTAGCAATTCCAATCAATACATCAGATTTTTTATTGATTAGCTGCTGACTCATCGTATTTAATTTGCTTTGGTCAGCTTGACCATTTTGAAACTCTATCTTCAAATTTTTCCCCACTTCATAGCCTTGTTCCCTTAAACCATCTTGAATGCCTCGGTAAATCTCATCTAAAGCTGGATGACTAACAAATTGTAAAACGCCAACAGTCAACACTTTGTCTTTTTTTGAACTAGTTTCGTTCATCTCATTCTTTTGCATAACAAAACTCACTACTAAAAAAATGATAATCAATCCTACTACACTAATAAGTCGTTTATTTTTCATTATTTTTTCCTCCAATAAATCAGCTATTTTTTAAATAAAAAGACGATGACCTATACAGTCATCGCCCACATCAATGTCCAAATGAAACAGTCATAGAATAAGCAAAAAACCACATAGATATCTTAATCTATGTGGTCCGCTTTAATCTTAAGTCCGCCCCATAGATACAAGTTTTAGAAAGTACACTAAAAGCTGTATCTATGAATAAGAATATTCATACACACAACTATCTACGCCAGCCTTGCCATGTTAAATTATGTTGCTTGCTTGTTATTGATAGATGTGTCATGAAAATCCCTCTCTTCTTCTTAATTATACATATTAGTTTACGATGACTCAGACTAGAAGTCAATAAAAAAATGAAACTAGCATACAATTTCCATAAAACCACATAAAAATCCGATACTACATTAAATAACTATCACAGTCGTCATATTACACTAAACTGGTTCTACTGAAGGTAAATCCCCCCTGCAAAACCAGTTATTTACTAGCAACTTCATAAAATATTTAACGCGATTAACAAGGCGGACCCAACCCCGACAATAGTAAAAACTAAGCCAATTACTAGAGTAATACGACCAGCACCAGTCTTACCACTATGACGACTACCACGTCTAGGCTGACGCTGAAGACTAGATATAAGCAGTAGGATTAACCCCAGAATCGCAGTCATTGCAGAAATTCCATAACTACCAATAAGCGATAATAATGACTTTCTTTTACTTTCTTTATCGGAAGCTTTCTTATCCTTCACGTCATTTTGATTAATTCCAGTATCATCACCTTCAACTTGAACAGGTACGCTTGGATTCGGTATCTTATCAGAAACTTGAGGTAAATCAGTCACGATCGACAATTGGTTATTGTCGATCTTAAAGGTTAATTCTTTATTTTTGGGTACCAATGTATAAAAGTCTTCACTAAGAATAACCTTTTGCCCATTAATTGTTTGTTCACCTTTGTCCAATACTTTTTTAAAATCATAACCATTAAAACCACGATCTAGTAAGGCATTCCCAAAAGGGTGACGTTCTTCTTCGCCGATTTGATCAGACCAGTCACCAACTCCCAAAACAACTTCAATAAATCGTGTATCCTGACGCTTCGCAGATCCAACAAAACCAAAAGCCGCAGACGGACTCGATCCTGTCTTGATTCCTTCAAACCCTTCATAAGCATATGTCTTACCTGGCAAAGCAAATAAATAGGATTTAAATGTCTCCTCGTAAGCTGTACCTGGTTTAACTGTGTAAGTAGGATTTTTAGTAAAATCCAAAACTTGTGGGTATTTTTTCACCATATTAAAAGCCAAGATGGCTAAATCACGAGCAGTTGAGACATTATCTCCGTCAGGGTCAATTCCCTTTGGTAAATAGTATCCCTCAAATGAGCTACTAACAGCCCCTGTTGCATTATAATACGTCGTATTAGTCATTCCTAATTCTTTTGCCTTTTCGTTCATTTTATTAACAAATAGCGCTTCATCATCATCGCTTACTAAATTTGCTAACATCACAGTTGCTGCATTAGATGAGGGAATCAATACTAAATGAATAATATCATCCACAGAATAACTAACACCTGACGCCATTTTGTTATTACTCAAACTATAAATTTGCGAAATGTTTAAAACATTTTGCGAGGGCTCTAAAGATGTTTCTAACGAAAATTTTCCTGATTCAATCGCCTCAAAAGCTAAATATAACGTCATCAATTTAGTTAGACTAGCAATATTCCGTTGAGTATCTGAATTATCTTCCCACAAAACTTGACCAGTTTGCGAATCTATCATTATCGATGCTTTCGGTCGATATTTTTCGTCAACTGAATAGCCAGCTTCTCTTGTAATTGTCATTATATCTTCTTGAGCTACGGCCACCCCCCCAGTCACCAAGAAACCGAATCCCACTGCAACACTCATTAACAACCCACTTATTTTTTTCTTCATCCCAAACTCCTTACTCATACTTTTTCACAATTAGCCACTTATTTAAATTGAATCACTAAGATTATTGCCTCACCTATTCATATTACCGTTACTTAAGTTGTAAATCAATCACTTAAATACTTACAAAATAGTCACGATCAAGTAATAGTTCTTTATTTACAGGCACATTGTTTTAAAATGCCCATCATGATCGATTATTCACAGGAAAAAAGTTATTAATCCTTACTTATCTATTATTCCTTTCTTATAGTCATTTAGCAAGTGAATTTTTCAAAAAAAAGATAATTAAGAATTGAATCACTTAATTTCTCTTAGCAATTTAGCTCATCACTATTTCGTTCTGCCTGATTTTACGCACTCACACCACAAAAAATCCTCCAAACGTGTGAGCTCTGTTATCACTCATACGTTTGGAGGTAGTTATTCTATAGCAGCTCTATTACTGTATCATTTGAATTAATTAATTGGGATGTATATATCTGTTAAACTTTTATCCATCATTTTTTTCGGTGGCTCTGTCACATAAAGTTCGAAAGGAATGCCATCTCTTGCCCTTGCTTCATCTTTAAAAAGCCACTCCTTATACATATACTGCCAAGCTGATTGATAGTCTTTAGGAGATAATTCAAAATGCCCTACACCAAATTTCCCCGAGATACTTGTTAAGCATATAGTACCACTCTCCTCTACCCGACTATCTAGGGGAATTGTCATGGCCACAGTAGTTCGAAGGTTTTTATCTTCTGTAATAAAAGGGTTATCGTTATACATTGTCAGAACCTTCGTCACATCAGGAATAATTAAATCATTGATCGTCGCAAATTCAAACAACTCTTTAAAAAGCCGATGACTATTTTTTCTGAAATCTTTGTAACTTCCTCTAAAACGATTATAAATAATTCGTTGATTATCCCATTCTTCAATTGTCACATTAACTGGCTTCATCTCTTCGTCCTCCGATTTAACTAAATTTAACTACCATTTAATTATGTCAGCTTACGCTCAAAAGTTCTTGACTTTTCTTGCTGTTTTCGATATTTAACTGGACTCAAACCAAAATGCTTTTTAAAAGCTCGACTAAATGTACTAACCTCACGATACCCATAATCATAAGCTATATCTGTTATTGACACACTATTATTAACTATCAAATAAACTGCTGATCGCTCTAACTTAATTCTCGTTACAAATTGACTAACTGTTTCAGATGAGTACTTTTTGAAAATTTTATGAAAATGAAATTCTGATAGATAAACATTATCCGCTAATGCCTTTAAAGACAATGGTTTGCAAAGGTTATTTTCTATATAATCTTCAGTTTTATTAACTAGTCGACTATACATCTCTTTAGATGCTTGCTCCTTTGTTGCCTCAATCATTTTTTTCACCTCTCACTTGTCATAATAATAACTAAAAAACAAGTAAAGACGACATATAGAGCCACCTTTACTTGTTTTTATTCGCTAGCAGTTGAGCTATTGACAGTACCTGTACTGGAATCCTTTAGCTCATCAATCAGTTCCTCATTTTCTGCTTGCTCAGCCGCTGCGTCTGCCTCAGCTTGTTTCTTTTCCGCCTCTATTCTATCAAGCTCATCTCCTGAAGGACGAATCAAACTATTTAAATGATCTACTAAATACAACTCAATTTCCTGTTGATTATCAAGACTAATTCGTTCTACTTCTGCCTGATTTTCAAAATAAATCAAGGTAACACCAGTGGTAAGTCGATAAAACTTCTTAACCTTAGTAGCATCATAGAGAACTGGATAAAAATAGAGCGTGCTATTAAATTCTGACATTTTAACTTTGTCATTTAAAATAGCAATTAATTGCTCATAGTTGGCATCATTAGGATCAACAATCGCCACAAGAATCTGATCGTTTTTTCTTATTTCCGTTTCTAATTGATCAAAATCCACTGTTTTAATTTGTTTAACATCAGCTACATCAGCCATCACTAACGAATCAACCTGCTTGACACGAATATTACGACGAGTATTTGGTAATACTACTGTAAAAATCAATATGACTAAAATAAATGACAACCCTATTACGGCTGATAATTGCCAATTTTCTCGGATGTAATTGATCAAAGATTTGGCCCTTTTTAGAACAAGCTCTTTTATATTTTCAAATTTATCCATTTACTTACCCCTTACTCTGTTATAATAATAGTATACTCATTGCCGAATGAAAATGGAAGTTAATTTCCTAAATCTCTCACTCTTTTTTGGCAGATGAGCTAAATCAAGATAGAAACGAGGATACAAACCATGTCATTTGACGGCGTTTTTACGCGTGCTATGACGGCTGAATTAAGTCAAAAAGTCGTTAATGGGCGCCTTTCAAAAATTCATCAGCCTTACGATAATGAAATCATTTTAGTTATTCGTAACCAAGGAAAAAATCATAAATTATTGTTATCTGCTCATCCAGCGTATGCGCGCATGCAATTAACTAATATTGAATATCAAAATCCAACAACGCCACCTAATTTTTGTATGATGTTACGTAAATACCTAGAAGGGGCAATTCTTTTAAAAATTGAACAAATTGAGAATGATCGAATCATTCACTTTTCTTTTTCAAAACGTAATGAACTGGGCGATTTAGAAAATATTGTCCTTATCGTCGAATTAATGGGACGACACAGCACCATTGTTTTAGTTAACCATGAATCAAAAAAAATTCTGGACTGTATCAAACATATTGGACCAAGTCAAAATACCTATCGAACCTTATTACCTGGGGCACTTTATATCCATCCCCCACTCAATGATACGCAATATAACCCATTTACAATTAATCAAACACGACTTTTTGATCTTCTCGCAACAGCTGAAGAAATATCTGGTAAATTTTTACAACAACAGTTTCAAGGACTAGGATTTGATACAGCCGCCGAACTGGCCACTCGCTTAAATGCACAGCCAACTGAACGCATGAAAGCCTGGTATACCTTCTGGAAAGCAATCGATCTTTATCCTGAACCTTGTCTCACACTCTTTAAAGAGAAAAGCTACTTTACACCTGTTGCTTATTATTATTTAGGCTCTGACCGAACCAACTACCCTACGCTTAGCGAATTATTAGAAAATTATTATGCAGGAAAAGCTGAACGCGAACGAGTCAAGCAACAAGCTGGGGAATTGATTCGCAAAATTGAGAATGAATATAAAAAAACAAAGTCAAAAATCAAAAAATTAGAACAGTCCTTAGCTGAAACTGAAAATGCAGAAATTTATCGTCAAAAAGGAGAACTTCTAACTACTTTTTTACATCAGGTTGAACGCGGTGCTAAAGAAGTCACATTAGAAAATTATTACGAAGAAAATGCCCCGATCAAAATCAAGCTACGTGAAGATCTATCGCCTGCTCAAAATGCTCAAAAATTTTTCCAAAAATACTCTAAACTAAAAAATGGTGTTAAGATTATTTCAGCTCAAATAGAGGCTGCAAAAAAAGAAGCAGCTTATTTGGAATCTGTGTTGTCACAACTTGAAAATGCCACGCCATTGGATATTGATGTGATTAGAGAAGAACTAATCGAAGGGAAATATGTTCGACTTAAGCAAAAAGCGGCTCAACGAAAAAAAATAACTAAAAGTAAACCAGAAAAATATCAAGCGACAGACGGTACGCTTATATTAGTAGGAAAAAATAACTTACAGAATGATCAACTTACTTTAAAAACAGCCAATAAAAATGACATTTGGCTTCATGCTAAAGACATTCCTGGTTCTCATGTTATTATTCAAGACAGCAATCCTAGCGAAGAAACAATTGCAGAAGCTGCTAATCTGGCAGGGTATTTTTCAAAATTCCGCTTATCTAGTTCCGTTCCAATTGATTACGTGGCTGTTCGCCATGTTAAAAAACCAAATGGCGCAAAACCTGGTTATGTTATTTATGAAAATCAAAAAACTATTTTTGTGACACCCAATCAAAAATTAGTTGAACAATTAAAACTATAAGTTAAGAAGTAGAGACTTATGTCGCAGTCTCTACTTCCTATTTTCAACCTCTGCTACGGCCGTTCCCCACTTATCAGTTTAATTGATTCAGTTTAAAAACTAGACGCATTGTTCATTTAACAGTATAATAAAAATGAGATTGGCAGTATGATGTAACTCTTACAATTTTGCAATCATTTATTGCTAGTCATTAGAGGGTGAGACAAAACTTTCTTAAAACAGAAAAATATCTTGGTGACAATCAGAATAACTGATAATCGCCAAGATATTTT